>CAZGCC010000008.1:0-31867 GCA_964524195.1 uncultured bacterium
GATATCTACCCCAATAATACGCGGCATATTTTAGATCCTTTCGTAAAAGGTCAATCCTGTGTCTTGTTAGATTTTACGGGTTCACAGTACTGCGCCGCAAACCCATGGAAGAAAAAATAACGCGGCACTTGTTAACCTTGTCTCTGCTTGTGTTTCGGATTCGTGCAAATCACATAGATATAGCCCTTGCGGCGCACGATCTTGCAATTCTCACAGATCCTTCGAACGGAACTTCTGACTTTCATGGCATCACCTCGAAATTGCTATTTGACTCGAAAAGTAATTCTTCCCCGGCTCAGATCGTACGGAGAAAGCTCCATCTTCACCTTATCCCCCGGAAGAATACGGATATAATGCATCCTCATCTTGCCGGAGATATGCGCCAGCACCTTATGCCCGTTCTCCAGCTCCACGCGGAACATCGCGTTGGGCAACGGTTCAACCACCACTCCCTCTACTTCAATCGCATCTTCTTTCGGCATGCGTCAGTCCCAATTCTTGCCAATTTCAGAAAACAATCACGGACAAGGTTAGAAAACCTCATCACTGGTTAAGTTTATAAATCCATCTTCCGTAAAAACGATCGTATCTTCATAATGGCTGGCGTTCTTGCGGTCTTTCGTGACCACCGTCCAGCCGTCTTCCAGGGTCTCCACCGCGTAATGCCCTTCGGTGACCATCGGTTCGATCGCGATCGCAAGCCCCGGTTCGATCTTCGCGCCGCGCCCCGCTTTCCCGTAATTGGTCACTTGCGGGTCTTCATGAAGCTGCCGGCCGATCCCGTGTCCCGCATAATCGCGGACCACCTGAAATCCCCGGTCCTCAACATACCGCTGGATCGCTTCAGAAATATCACCGATCCTCCAGCCCGGCTGGTACGCCGCAAGCGCCTTTTGGAGCGACTGCTTCGCGGTATCGATCAGCGCCTGTTTCGCGGGATCGGTCGTATCCACCTGCCAAGTCCTCGCGGCGTCGGCATAAAATCCCTTCCACTTCACTCCGATATCAAAACTGATAATGTCGCCTTTTTTCAGACGCCGCGCGCCTGGGATCCCGTGCACCACCGCCTCGTTCAATGAAATACAGGCTGTCTTGGGAAATCCTCGGTATCCTTTGAACGCGGGTTCACCGCCATTCTCGCGGATCACTTTTTCCGCGGCAGCATCCAGCGCGACCGTCGTGACGCCCTCGACCACCAGAGGGCTCACCACCGCGAAAACTTTCTTCAGTATCTCGCCGGCTTCCCGCATCAGCTGAATTTCGCGTTTCGATTTCAGCTCGATCATACGGGGTCAGCGGATCTTTTCAAAGAGCTTGTCCAGGACCTTCTGAACCGACGGGGCATCCCCTTCAGCCGGCACATCATGCAACAAACCTTTATTCCTGTAAAAATCGATAAGCGGCTTTGTCGACTCATGATACACCTTGAGCCGGTGACGGATCGTTTCCGGTTCATCGTCCTTACGGACCGTCAACTTTTCACCGTCCACATCACAGAGGCCTTCTTTCCGGGGTGGCATGTTCCGGACATGATAGATCTTCCCGCACCTGGGACATCCCTGACGACCCGAAAGCCTGTCTACCAGTATTTCCTCTGACGCCATAAAATTGATCGCGGCCGCCAAAGGGATCTTTTCGTCGGCCAGAAATTTCTCCAACGCCTCGGCCTGAACGATCGTCCGGGGATAACCATCAAGAATAAAACCCCTGGAATTTTTCAACGCCCGGATCGCGTCGGACATCATGTTGTTCACCAGCTCGTCCGAAACGAGTTCACCCCGCTCCATAACGGCTTTTGCTTTTAATCCGAGAGGCGTGCCTTCCTTGACATTCTTTCTTAGAATATCCCCCGCGGCCAACTGCAGAAGACCGAACTTTTCACAAACAACCTTGGCGTGCGTCCCCTTGCCGGCTCCCGGGGGCCCTAAAAAGATCAGGTTCATCAACGGCGCCCCTTCAACTTTCCCCGTTTGATAAAACCGTCATAGTGGCGCATCACAAGCTGGGACTCCACCGCTTTCATCACATCCAGCACCACGCCGACGATGATGAGAAGCCCGGTTCCTCCGAAAAAGCTCGCGATCAGGAACGGGATGTTCAGCACGCGCGGCGATGACACGATGTTCGGAAAAAGCGCGATCAAGGCCAGGATCACCGCACCTGCCGTCGCGATCCTTGTCATCAAATAGTCCAGATATTCGGCCGTGTTCTTCCCCGGACGGATCCCCGGAACAAATCCTCCGTACTTTTGGAGGTTGTCGCTCACTTCGATCGGATTGAATGTGATCGCCGTATAAAAGAAAGTAAAGAATACGATCAGAAGCGCGTTGATCGCGATATATCCCGCGCTTCCGTAACTGATCGCCTGAGCGACCTGGGTCAAAGCGCCCGCGTTCGGGAAAAATCCCGCGATGGTCGCCGGGAAGAGAATAACCGACTGCGCGAAAATGATCGGGATCACGCCTGCCTGGTTCACTTTAAGAGGAAGATAAGTGCTCTGCCCGCCGTAGGTCCGGTGCCCGCGGATCTGCTTTGCGTACTGGACCGGGATCTTGCGCTGTCCCTGGATGATCAGGATCAAGAAGATCACCGCTCCCACGAACAACCCGATCATGACCACGAACTTCCACCACGCCAGCTGTTGGCGCGAGGGATCAAGCGGTGAAAGCAGAACCCAGGTCTGCCGTAACGCTTCCGGAAGTGATTCAATAATACCGGCCGTGATGATGATCGACATGCCGTTCCCGATCCCATAAGCGTCGATCTGCTCGCCCAGCCACATGATGAATGCCGTGCCGGTCGTCATGGAAAGCATGCACATCAAACGGAAACCCCAACCCGGGTCCGGGACGATCACAGTTCCGCCGAACGCCGCGGGATTCTCAAGCCAAAGAGCGATAAAAAAGGTCTGCATAATACTCAACACGATGGTGCCGTAACGAGTGTACTGGATGATCTTCTTGCGGCCTTCTTCGCCTTCTTTGGCGAGTTTTTCAAGGGCCGGGATCACGACCGTCAAAAGCTGCAGGATGATCGATGCCGAAATGTAGGGCATGATCCCCAACGCAAAGATCGTCGCTTTCTGGAGCGCGCCGCCGGTGAACATCCCCATGAAACCCAGGAGCGTCCCACCCGACATGTGCTGCTGGAAAAAGCGCGCGAGCGCCACACCGTCGATCCCCGGGGTCGGGACATAGGTCCCGATACGGTAGACCGCGATAATAAGGAATGTAAAAAAGATCTTCTTGCGAAGATCCGGGATTTTCAGGATGTTTCCGAACGCTTGTAGCACCAGAACTCCGTTCTTGTCTTATTATTTTTTGAGGAGAACTGCTTGACCGCCTTGGGCCTCGATCTTTGTTTTCGCCGAAGCGCTAAAAAGATGGGCCTTGATCGTGACGCCTTTTTTCGCTTCGCCGGCTCCTAAAACCTTGAGTCCGTCATGAAGTTGCTTGACGATGTTTTTCGCAAGCAATAATTCGGGCGTGATCTCTTTTTCATCCAGACCCTTAAGCTGCAAAAGATTCACGATCGCATAAACGCTCTTGAGCGCGGTACGGTTAAAACCCCGCTTCGGAAGCCTGCGGTAAAGAGGATTCTGTCCGCCCTCAAATCCGGGATCAAAACGGTATCCCGACCGCGCCCTCTGCCCTTTGTGACCGCGCGTGGAGGTCTTTCCGTGTCCGGAACCAATGCCGCAACCGCGGCGTTTTTTGCGTTTCTTGTAAGGAAATTTCGATCTCATGATGCCTTTTCTCTTTCTGAGTCATAACGCACTTTGCGGTCCACAAGCGAGGTCAATCCGTCGATCGCGGCCTTGAGCACATTGATGGAATTATCGCTGCCAAGACTTTTGGTTAAAATATCCTTGATCCCGCAAGCCTCGCAAGCGGCGCGGACCGAACCTCCCGCGATGATCCCGGTTCCCGGCGAGGCGGGCTTCAAAAGAACTTTTGCTGCGCCATAACGGCCGATCACTTCGTGCGGGATCGTCGTTCCTTTCAGCGTGATCGAAATGGTGTTCTTGCGGGCCGCCACAAGCGCCTTGCGGATCGCATCCGCCACTTCATTGGCTTTGCCCTGGGCATAACCCATTGACGCCGTGCCGTTGCCGACCACGACCAGCGCGCTGAACGAGAACCTTTTCCCGCCCTTGACGACCTTCGCGCAACGGTTCACTTGGAGAACTTTTTCAAAAGTCGTTGATCCATCCGCCGACATCGAAGAGGATCGCGAATTCCGCGGAGCGTTTTGAGGGCCCCGGGACCCCGGCTTGCGTTCGGCGTTCGGCGTTGCGTCTGTTTTTTGCATGCTGCCTGGATTTCCTTTCCGTTTACCCGTTCTGCGGGGTGAGATTCTTTAAAAAAGAATGCCGTTCTTACGAATGGCTTCGGCCAAGGCTTTCACACGGCCGTGATAAAGATACCCGCCGCGGTCAAATGAGATCTTTTGTATGTTTTTTTTCTTGAGCAGATCCGCAAAAGCTTTGCCCACCGTTTCTGAAACAGGGACTTTTCCCTTCTTGGGAGCGGCCTTCAAAACCGTCTCATCCAGGGAAGAAAGCGATGCGAGCGTCTTTTGGGCCACATCATCGATCGCCTGGACAAAAAGATTCTTCAGCGAACGATGCACCACCACCCGGGGCCTTTCGGCCGTTCCGATGATCTTTTTCCGGACCCGTCGATGTCTCTGGATCCTTCCCCATTCTTTAGCCTGGACCATAAATTCTAAACCCCTCTAATTAGCTGACTGCTTTACCCTGTTTCCGGCGCACATGCTCACCGAGATAGCGGATTCCCTTCCCCTTATACGGCTCGGGTTTGGCGAAACTGCGGATCTCTGCGGCCACCTGACCGACGCGCTGTTTGTCCGCGCCAGTGATGGTGATCGAAGTCGGCTTCGGGCATTTGATCTCGATATCCTTGCCAAACGGATAATCCACGGGATGCGTGAACCCCAGCATCATGGTCAGCATATTCCCTTTGACCGAAGCCTTGGCGCCGACGCCCACGATCTCAAGTTCCTTCGAATAACCCTGCGTCACGCCCACTACCATGTTCTGGATCAAGCTTCGGGTCAACCCGTGAAGCGCGCGATCCGTGCGGATATCCGTCGGACGGGTGACCTTCACTTCCGCACCCTCAACCTTGACGGTGATGCGGGGATGAACGCTCAGGGTCAATGCCCCTTTAGGCCCCTCGACTTTCAAAGTGGTGCCCTGGACCGCGACCTTTACTTTTTCAGGGATCGTAACTGGCTTTCTTCCGATTCTTGACATAATTCCTCTCGATAGCTTTTTACCAAGCCGTGCAAAGAATTTCGCCGCCGACCTTGGCCTCACGGGCCTTGCGACCGGTCATAACACCTTTGGGCGTTGAAAGGATCACGACCCCAAGTCCACCGAGGACCTTCGGGATCTCCTGGGAACCCACATAGCGCCTCAACCCCGGCGTAGAAATGCGCCTCAACCCCTGGATCGCGGTCCTCTTGCCTCCGGGAAGATATTTCAAATGAATGCGCACAAAATTCTTGTTCCCGTCATTGAAGGGCTTCACATTCTCGATGAACCCTTCTTCTTTCAAGATTTCCGCGATCCGGACGGTGATCACCGAAGCAGGCGCCGTCACTTTATCCTTATGCGCCTTGGAAGCATTCCGGATCGATGTTAAAAAATCCCCTATAAAATCATAACGAGACATGAAAACCTCTCCCTTTTACCAGCTGGATTTGACCACGCCCGGCAGCAAACCCGTGTTGGCCAATTCCCGGAAACAAATACGGCAGATGGAAAATTTCCGGATATAGCCGCGCGGCCGTCCGCACCGTTGACAGCGGTTGTATTTTCTGACCTTGAACTTCGGAACTTGTCTTTGTTTATTGATCAAGCAAGTCTTCGCCATTTGAAATCCCTTATTTCCTGAAAGGAAAGCCTAAAAGCTCAAGGAGCATCTTTCCTTCCTTCTTGTTCTCAGCCGTGGTCACAAAAGTGATGTCCATGCCTTGGGTCTTTTTCATTTTTTCAAACTCCACCTCGGCAAAGATCGTCTGTTCCGTGAGACCGATCGTGAAATTCCCGCGTTGATCGAAACTCTTGTCCAGAAAACCGCGAAAGTCGCGGATACGCGGCATCGCCACATTAAAAAGGCGGTCCATGAACTCGTACATGCGGTGCCGGCGCAGCGTTACTTTCAAACCGATCGGAGATCCTTCGCGAAGCTTGAACGCTGAAATGGATTTTTTGGCGCGCGTCACGACAGGTTTTTGCCCGACGATGCGAGCAAGCTCGATCGCGAGCTGGTCCAGGATCTTGATATCCTCCTGGCCTTCCTTCACGCCCATATTCACCACGATCTTTTCCATCCGGGGCGCCTGCATGGGATTCTTGTAGCCGAACTCCTTCTGGAGCGCGGGCACGACCTCTTCGCGGTACTTCGCGAGCAATCTTGGAAGAACAGAAACTTTCTGGTTCATGATCTTTATAAAACCTCGCCTGACGCTTTGACGATACGGTGCTTGGTCCCATCCGCGAGAATGGAATATCCCACACGGGAAGGTTTGCCACTTCGAGGGCAGACCAACTTCACATTCGAAACATGAAGCTTGCCTTCCATTTTCGTGATGCCACCCTTAGGGTTATCCTGGCTCTTGCGCAGGTAACAGGTACGATAGTTGATCTTCTCGATAAGGAGCTTTCCTTCTTTCGGGAACGCGCGCATCACGCGACCTTTTTTCCCGGCATCTTTACCCTTCGTCACTATCACTTCATCGCCTTTACGGATCTTCATGTTAGACAACCTCCGGCGCGAGAGAGATGATCTTGGTAAAATTGGTTTCGCGAAGTTCACGGGCCACGGGGCCAAAGATACGGGTCCCGCGCGGGTTCTTCTGGTTATCGATCAACACAATGGCATTGGAGGAGAACTTCACAAAAGATCCGTCCTTACGGCGGATCGGGGACTTCGTCCTCACGACCACCGCCTTCACGACCTCTCCTTTTTTGACCGCCCCGCTCGGAAGCGCTTCCTTCACAGACGCCGTGATAATGTCGCCTACTTCCGCGGACCGTTTGCTGTGACGGCCAAGGACACCGATCATGGCTGCCTTTTTTGCGCCGCTGTTATCGGCGATCTCAAGAACGCTTCGCATCTGGATCATGATTTCATCACTTTCACAAGGCGCCACCGTTTGGTCTTGGAAAGCGGCCGCGTCTCTACGATCTGGACGCGATCGCCTTCTTTCGCCTCATTTTTCTCATCATGCGCCGAATACTTGATATGGCGCTTGATGATCTTGTTGAATTTTGCGTGCTGCAGTAAACGGGTCACAAGCACCGTGATGGTCTTGTTCATCTTGGAGCTGACGACGACCCCCTCACGAACGCGCTTGCTCTGGACTTCGGATCCGCTTTCGGTCATGACTTTTTCTCGCCTTTCTGCTTTTCAGTGATCACGGTCTTGACGCGCGCAATGTCCCGCTTGGCCTCTTTTAAAGCGGACTGGCGCTCAAGCTTTCCGGTCTTATGCTGGAACCGGAGCTGCATCAGGCCTTTTTTAAGTACGCTGACTTTTTCGACCAATTCCTCGCTGCTGAGTTCTCGGAGTTCCGTCACTTTTAACATATCAAGCCGTCGCCTCGCGTTTCACGAATTTAGTCCTGAACGGGATCTTGTGCGCGCAAAGCCGCAGGGCCGAACGGGCCATTTCTTCCGGGATGCCGCCCATTTCAAAAAGAATTTTTCCGGGCTTCACGACCGCGACATAATGCGACGGCGCGGCTTTGCCTTTACCCATGCGGGTCTCCGCTGGCTTTTTGGACACCGATTTGTCCGGAAAAACACGAAGCCAGATCTTCCCGCCGCGTTTCACATGACGGGTCAAGGCCACGCGAGCCGCTTCGATCTGCACTCCCGTCATCCAGTGGCAATCAAGGGCCTTCAGACCGAACTCCCCGAACGCCAAGCTGCTGCCGCGCGTCGCGATCCCGCGCATCCAGCCGCGCTGCTGTTTCCGGAACTTAACTCTTTTAGGCTGTAGGGGCATCGCTCTTATTCTCCTGGGTCCCGCTGTCTTTTGCCGCTTCCCCGACTTCCGTCTGAGGAGCCTCTTCTTCCGCGACCTTGAATTTCTTTTCGAGCTCTAGCTTTTGGGCTTCCTGCTCTTTTTTCACAAGCACATCCCCCTTATAGATCCAGGTCTTGCAACCAATGGTCCCATAAGCGGTAAAAGCTTCGGCAAAACCAAAATCCACATCCGCGCGGAAGGTGCTAAGGGGCACTTTCCCTTCATGATATTTTTCTTCGCGCGCGATCTCCGCCCCACCGAGCCGGCCCTTGCACTGGACCTTGATCCCCAAGGCTCCTTTTTGCATCGCAAGCTGAATGGCTTTTTTCATGGCGCGGCGAAACCCGATGCGCTTTTCAAGCTGCAACACGATATTCTCCGCCACGAGCTGCGCATCGATCTGCGGCATCTTGACTTCCTTGATATCGAGAAAAACTTCATTTTTGGTCAACGAGGCAAGATCTTCCTTGATCTTGTCGATCTCCTGACCCCGGCGGCCGATGATCACGCCCGGCTTGGCGGCAAAAATACGAAGCCGTAGACGATTTGACGAACGGTCGATCTCGATCGAAGAAATACCGGCAATCGCCAGCTTCTTTTTCAAATACGCCCGGATCTTGAGATCCTCCATCAAAATGGTCCCAGCATCCCGTTTGGCGAACCAGCGCGCCTTCCAGGGCTTGATATACCCGACTCTTAATCCGTAAGGATGAACTTTCTGACCCAAAATACCCTCCCTTAACCCTTCGCTCTTTTAAGCCGCCGTGGCGGTCTTCTTATTTTTTGCTTTTGCGTCTTCCGAAATTCTTCCGCCCCAAACCTTGAAACCTTCCCGGACTTCCACGGTCAAATGAGTGGTCCGCTTCAGGATCTTGTCGGCGCGCCCCATCGAACGGGTCAGGAACCTCTTGAACACCGGCCCCCCGTCCGCCCGCACATCGGAAACATAAAGACGGCTTTCATTCAATCCGAGATTCTTTGCGTTCGCAATAGCGCTCTTCAGGGTTTTGACCGCCATTTTCGCGCCCTTCTTCTTAAGGAGCATCAGGATCCCCACCGCTTCGAGCGCCTGCTGGCGGCGGATGGTGTCGATGACAATACGCATCTTCCTCGGAGCGATCCTTAAATGCTTGGTGATCGCTTTGACCTTGCGCGGCGACGGAACAAATTCGGTTTTTGATTTTTTTTCTTCTTTAGCCATGATGTTCTTTCAGATCAGGTCGTTGAACCCGCGGCCAGGGCTTTTGCCTTGTCGCCCGAAGCGCTGTGTTTTTTGAAAGTACGCGTCGGAGAGAATTCCCCGACCTTGTGCCCGACCATATTTTCGTTCACGAACACATTGTGAAAAGTCTTGCCGTTGTGGACCGAAAGCGTCACCCCCACGAAATCCGGGGTGATCGTGGAACGGCGCGACCAGGTTTTGATCGGCCGGCGGTCCTTCTTTTGATTGGCGATCTGGACCTTCCCTAAAAGCCTTTCGTCTACATAGACGCCTTTTTTGGATGAGCGGCTCATTTTCTGCGATCCTTCACGATATATTTGTTCGATGCTTTATAACGCGCTCTTGTTTTCATGCCCTTGGACTTTTGTCCCCACGGGCTTTGCGGATGATTCCCACCCTTGGACTTTCCTTCACCACCGCCCAGTGGATGGTCCACAGGGTTCCGCACGACGCCACGCGAAACGGGACGCTTCCCCAGCCAACGGCTACGGCCGGCTTTTCCAAGTACAATATTTTCATTATCAATATTCGAACACTGTCCGATCGTGGCATAAGCCTTCGAGGGAACAAGCCTCACTTCCCCGGAAGGAAGCTTGACATGCGCCACATCATTTTCTTTAGCCAGGATCTGCGCGACCACACCGCCCGCGCGCACCAATTTTCCACCCAATCCAGGGCGGAGCTCGATATTGTGGATCATAGAACCTTCCGGGATCTTCTCAAGCGGCAGATGGTTCCCGATCTTGACCTCCACATCGGGGCCGCTCACAACTTTTTCGCCCACCTTGAGACCATCCGGACAAAGAATATAGCTTTTCAAACCGTCCGCATATTGCACCAACGCGATACGCGCACTTCGGCTCGGGTCATACTCCACCGTCAGAACGGTCGCGTCCATCCCCAACCGGTTCCGCCTGAAATCCACCAGACGAAGACGGCGTTTGTGCCCGCCCCCGATGCGGCGGGAGGTGATATGTCCGTGATTATTCCTGCCGCCCGTCCTCTTCTTGATACAAGTCAGCGGCTTATACGGATGATCGGTCGTGATCTCGGCAAAATCCGACACATTGCCGTATCGCCGGGTCGGTGTTGTTGGTTTGAATTTGATAAGTCCCATAAAAATCCTTTTCGCCTTCCTTATTTCGTCAGATCGATCTTTTCGCCTTTTTTCACGGTCACGATCGCTTTTTTCCAAGCGGCCGTCTGCCCGGGCACATGTCTTACGCGACGCCATTTCCCCGAGACATTCAAGGTATTCACACTCTCCACATGCACACTGAAGATCTTTTCAATGGCAGCCTTGATCTCTTTTTTATTCGCTTCCGGATGCACGCGAAACCCGTACTGGCCGTCGACTTCCGTGGCTTTCGATAGCTTCTCGGTGATCAAGGGTTCGATCACAATGTCATAAAGATTAAGCTTCATGCGACTTCTCCTTCGACTTCTCGGTCACAGTTCCCGCAAGGCGCTTTTCGATCAATTCGACAGCCGCCTCATCGATCACAAGTTTTTCGCGCTGCATCACATCGTAAGCGCTGAACTCCCCAGCCGTCTTCACTTCGATCCTCTCGCGCATGTTCCGGCTTGCCCGTTTAAGGTTCGGCGTCGCTTCTTTCACCACATACAAAGCGCGCTTCTCAAGGATCGGCAAAGCCTTGGCGATCGCCGCGAATTCCCTGGTCTTCGGTGTTTCCAGCTTAAGGGTTTCCAGCAACATCAGATTCTTTTCGCCGGCCCGTTTGCTTAGCATGGATTTCAACGCCGCATTACGGATCGCCTTGGAAAGCGACACCGTATAATCCCGGGGCCGAGGGCCGAACACGGTTCCACCGCCCACCCAAATGGGAGAACGGGTTGAGCCATGACGGGCTCTTCCGGTGCCCTTTTGTTTCCAGGGCTTCTTGCCGCCGCCGCGAACCTCGCCTCTCGTCTTGGTCTTCACAGTTCCCTTGCGAAGATTGGCCGAATAAGCATTCCGCACCAATTCAAGAAGACGGTCATTGACCCGGGATCCGAAGATCTCGGGATTCAACACCACCTCTTGTTTCTTCTTACCCTCTTTTGAGTAAAGAAGCACTTTCATCTCTTATGCCTTTCTTTCGATCCTTGATCGCTATGATCAGGAAC
Source organism: uncultured bacterium (assembly GCA_964524195.1). Classification (GTDB taxonomy): domain Bacteria; phylum Omnitrophota; class Omnitrophia; order Omnitrophales; family Aquincolibacteriaceae; genus Aquincolibacterium. Next base: position 11,410 of record CAZGCC010000008.1, read on the forward strand.
TTGCTTTTGTTCCGTCTTGAGGATTTTCAGCCTTGGAAGTTTCCGAGGAGGTTTCCTTCGGGGACTCCTGCTTACTACTTCTCACTTTCCAGGGATTTTTCTTGCCGCGCTTAAGCGAACTGCGGACAACCAAATAACCACCCTCCGCCCCTGGGACGCTTCCTTTGAGAACTAAAAGATTGTTTTCAGAATCCACTTTCATGACCTTCAAATTATGAATACAGATATTCTCATCACCCATGTGCCCGGGAAGTCCTTTGCCCTTGCTGACCTTCTTACGGCATCCCACGCCTCCGGCCCTCGACCCGATGCCGCCCGGAACGCGACCAAACATCGAACCGTGTCCCGCGCCGCCGCCCCGGTAGTTCAGACGCTTCACAACACCCTGAAAACCTTTTCCGATCGAGACGCCTTCGATATCCACATATTCCCCGACCTCAAAATTTTCCGCTCGAAGTTCGCTGCCCACGCTCAGATTGGCGATATCTTCGGTGCGGATCTCACGAATAAAATTCACCGCGGGAACACTCGCTTTACGGAGCATCCCGAGCTTCGCTTTATTGAGGCTCTTTTCCTTAATGGCATCAAAACCGAGCTGAACGCCAAGATACCCGTTCTTTTCCTTGGTGCGAAGCGCGGTCACAAAACAGGGACCCACTTCGAGCACCGTCACCGGGATCTGCTGGCCTTCCGCATCAAAGAGTTGCGACATTCCGACTTTTTTACCTAATAGACCGATCATAAAGCTCTCTTTTAAAGTTTGATTTCTACATCCACGCCGGCCGGGAGATCCAGCTTCATCAGAGCGTCCACGGTACGGGAAGTAGGTTCTTCCAATTCGATCAAGCGCTTATGGGTCCGGATCTCGAACTGATCGCGAGCCTTTTTATCGATGTGCGGTCCGCGGAGCACTGTCGTCTTCCAGATATGGGTCGGAAGAGGAATGGGCCCGATCACTTTGGCGCCGGTCTTTTTCGCGGTTCCCACGATCTCCTGAACCGACTGGTCCAGCACCCTGTGGTCATAAGCTTTTAATTTGATACGGATCTTTTCTTTAACTTGGGCCATTTTTTTATCCTGCGATGATTTTTTCTGCGACCATTTTGGGAACTTCTTGATAAGTGTGCGGCTCCATGGTGTAAGTCGCGCGTCCCTGCGACAAGGACCGGACCGAAGTCGCATACCCGAACATTTCGGACAGAGGAACAAGGCCTTTGATGGCCTTGAGATGACCGCGATTGGTGAGCTCCTGGATCACGCAACGACGGGAGTTCAGATCCCCGATCACATCGCCCATGTACTCCTCAGGCACCAAAACTTCCACGAACATAATGGGTTCGAGAAGGACCGGTTTCGCTCGCTTAAAGGCTTCCTTGAAAGCAAAAATTCCGGCCATTTTGAACGCGATCTCTGAGGAGTCCACATCATGGTAGCTTCCGTCATAAACGATAGCCCGAACATCCGTCACCGGATACCCTGCCAAAACTCCATTCGCGCACGCGTCTTCCACTCCGGCTTCCACCGCGGGAATGTATTCGCGAGGGATGGAACCGCCCTTCACCTGATCTTCAAATTCATTTCCGGTCCCGCGCGCAAGAGGCTCGATCTTAAGATAGCAGTGACCATATTGACCGCGACCACCAGTCTGTTTAATGAATTTCCCTTCAGCTTCCGCCGATGCCTGGATCGTCTCCTTGTAGGCGACCTGGGGCTTTCCGACATTGACCTGGACATTATATTCGCGCTTCATGATATCGACTTTGATGTCCAGATGAAGCTCTCCCATCCCGCCGATCAAAGTCTGGACCGTCTCCTGGTCCGTCTTCACGCGAAAAGTCGGATCTTCGTTGACAAGCTTTCCAATGGCGTCCGAAAGGCGGTCACGATCCGCTTTCGTTTTCGGTTCGACGGCCATCCAGATCACGGGCTCAGGAACGAACATGGTCTCAAGCAGGATCGGATCGTTCTCCCCGCACAACGAATCGCCGGTCTTGACTTCTTTCAAGCCCACCGCAGCGACGATATTCCCGGCGCCCGCTTCATCGATCTCTTCCCGTTTGTTGGCATGCATCAAAAGAAGACGGCCGATGCGCTCGGTTTTATTCGTGCGCACATTATAAATATAAGAACTGGAAGAGAGCGTTCCGGAATAAATACGAATATAAGTCAAAGATCCCACGAATTTATCGCTTGCGATCTTGAACGCGTAACAGGCTAAAGGAGCCTTGTCGTCAGCATCGCGATGGATTTCCGTTTCAGTCCCGGGTTCAGTGCCTTTCACCGGAGGAATGTCCAAAGGCGAAGGGAGATAATCGACCACCGCATCCAACAACTGCTGAACGCCTTTGTTTTTGAGCGCGGAACCCACAACAACAGGGGCCATTTTCAGACTGATCGTGCCTTTGCGGATCGCCGCTTTGATCTCCGCGACCGTCGGGGTATGTCCCTCTATGAACTTGTGCATCAGTGCGTCATCGTATTCCGAAACCTTTTCAATCATGTGCTCGCGGTATTTTTTCGCCTGCTCCATGTATTCGGCCGGGATCTCCTCGACCTCGAATTTCGCACCCAAGCTCTCATCATTAAAAACATAGGCTTTCATTTCGACGAGATCGATCACGCCGCGATGCTTTTCTTCAAGACCGAGGGGGATCTGGATGGGAACCGCGTTCGCGCCGAGTTGATCGCGCATTTGCTGCACATTTTTTTCAAATTCCGCTCCGGTGCGATCCATTTTATTGATGAAAGCAATGCGCGGCACATTGTACCGGTCCGCTTGACGCCATACGGTCTCGGATTGGGGTTCCACGCCTTCGACCGCGCCAAAAACCGCCACGCAACCATCCAGAACGCGAAGTGATCGTTCCACTTCGATCGTGAAATCCACATGTCCCGGGGTGTCGATCAGATTGATGCGGCAATCTCTCCAGAAGCAGGTCGTAGCGGCCGAGGTAATGGTGATGCCCCGTTCCTGCTCCTGCTCCATCCAGTCCATGACCGCTGTTCCCTCATGAACTTCCCCGATCTTATAAGTCCGGCCGGTATAAAAAAGAATGCGCTCGGAAGTCGTGGTCTTCCCGGCGTCAATATGGGCTGCAATGCCGATATTGCGGATCTTGTTTATCGGAAAATGAATTTTCTTTTCGTCTGCCATTTTTAATTCCGTATGTCGTTATGCGTATATCGTATGTCAACCCGCGACACACAACTTGAGATCTACTGCTTTTTTACCAACGATAATGAGCAAAAGCCCTGTTCGCTTCTGCCATCTTATGCATATCTTCGCGTTTTTTTATCGAAGGACCCGTTTTATTAAAACCATCGATGATCTCTTGCGCAAGTTTCTCATGCATAGGCTTCCCCTTGCGTTCACGGGAATAGCTCCGGATCCAGCGAAGGGCCAAGGAGTAACCACGATCTTCAGAAACGCTGACCGGCACCTGATACGTCGCCCCACCTACGCGCCGGGATTTTGTCTCCAGGAGAGGGCGCACATTATCTAACGAGGCCCGGAAAACTTCAAGAGGTTCTTTTGATGTTTTTTCTTTAACAATATCGAGGGCATCGTAAACGATCCTCTCGGCAATGGACTTCTTCCCGCATTCCATCACGATATTGATGAATTTTGCGACCAGAAGATCCCCATAACGAGGGTCCGGATCGATCAATCTTTTTTGCGCGCGTCTTCTTCTCATGATTTCTTGGCTTCCTTTTTCGGGGTTTTTGCGCCGTACTTCGAACGCGATTTCGTGCGGTTCGCGACACCAGCGGCATCGAGTTTCCCGCGAACAATATGATAGCGAACACCCGGAAGGTCCTTCACACGACCGCCGCGCACGAGCACGATCGAGTGCTCCTGCAAATTGTGCCCCACGCCCGGGATGTAAGCCGTGACTTCCTCCCCGTTCGTCAAACGCACACGGGCGATCTTGCGAAGCGCGGAGTTCGGCTTTTTCGGGGTCTGGGTCCTCACGATCAGGCACACGCCTTTACGGAACGGCGAATTATGCAAGGCCGGCGACTTGGATTTCCCTTTGAACTTATTCCTTCCAAAACGGATCAACTGATTGATGGTCGGCGCCATTATGAATTCTCCTTGGATGCACTGGCCTCTTCGGCGGCTTTTTCTTTCTTTTCGGCCTCAGGATCCGGCAACACATCGGTAAGATCTTTTTCGATCTCGATATTGTGATGGATCTTAAAACCCGTTCCGGCAGGGATCAAATGCCCCATGATCACATTTTCTTTAAGCCCCTGCAGATGGTCCCGTTTCCCCGCAGACGCCGCTTCCGTAAGCACGCGGGTCGTCTCCTGGAAACTCGCCGCGGAAATAAAACTGTCCGTGGTAAGAGAGGCCTTGGTAATCCCGAGAAGGATGGAAGTGCCCTTTGCAGGCTCTTTGCCCTTCTTGACCATCTTGGCATTCTCTTCGGCAAACCTGAGCTTCTCCACATGAGAGCCCACGAGGAATTCCGTATCGCCGGAATCTTCGATGCGAACCTTCCGAAGCATCTGACGAACGATTGCTTCCACATGCTTGTCGTTGAGACGGACGCCCTGAAGACGGTAAACTTCCTGGACTTCGTCCACCAGGTATTGCTGCAAGCTTCTTTCTCCGGAAACGCGGAGAATATCCTGCAACACGACCGGTCCATCCACGAGCTGCTGGCCGGAAAGCACTTTGTCCCCTTTGTAAACATTCAAATGCTTGCCATGCGGGATCAGATATTCCTTGGCCATACCCGTCGAGCTCTTGACGATGATCTTGCGCTGACCCTTGACGATCTCGCCGATCTCAACCACGCCGTCGATCTCCGAGATCACGGCAGGATTCTTCGGTTTGCGGGCTTCAAAAAGTTCTGCGACACGCGGCAGACCGCCAGTGATATCGCGGGTTTTTGCAACCTTACGAGGGGTCTTCGCCAGCTGCGTACCGCCCGTGATCGATTGCCCGTCCTTAACGATAATGTGAGCGCCGGTCGGGATCGGATAGAACGCAAGGATCTCATCCTTGTCGCCCACCAAAAGCAACTGGGGATGCATGTCTTCTTTATGTTCAATGATCACGCGTTCGGTCATGCCTGTGGTCGCGTCAAGCTCTTCATTCATCGTGACGCCGGCCTTGATATCCTCGAAGCGCACTTTACCGGCCACTTCGGTCAAGATCGGGACCGTATAAGGATCCCATTTCACAAAGATCTCGCCTTTTTTGACCTTTTCTCCGTCCTTGCAATGGATGAACGCGCCGGTCGGAATGGTATAGCGTTCCAGTTCGCGGCCCGTTGCGTCATGGAGCGAGAGCTGACCGTTACGGTTCAGCACGACGATCTCGTTCGTCTTGGTGACAACGGTCTTCAGGTTGTGATACTGGAGCACGCCCTCATTGCGGGCGCGATAGTAAGACTGTTCCACCACGCGCGATGCCGTACCTCCGATGTGAAAGGTCCTCATGGTCAGCTGGGTTCCGGGCTCTCCGATGGATTGCGCGGCGATAATTCCAACCGCGGTTCCGAGCTCCACAAGCCGCCGTGTGGCAAGATCGCGGCCATAACATTTTGCGCAGATACCTTTTTGCGCTTCGCAACAGAGCACGGAGCGGACGCGGATCTTCTCGATCCCGGCTTCTTCGATCTTCTTCACGGTCGCTTCATCGATCAGGTCGCCGGATTTCACGATCACTTGGTCGGTGATGACATCAACGACATTGTCGAGAGCCACGCGCCCGAGGATCCTGTCAGCCAAAGACACGATGACTTCTTCGCCCTCATAAACCGGCTCCATGATGATCCCGTTCAAAGTCCCGCAATCGTCAATATTGATGATCACATCCTGCGCCACATCCACCAGACGGCGGGTCAAATACCCGGAGTCAGCGGTTTTTAGAGCGGTATCGGCCAAACCTTTGCGGGCGCCGTGCGTGGAGATGAAATATTCGAGCACGGTCAAGCCTTCACGGAAATTCGCGGTAATCGGACTTTCGATGATCTCGCCAGAAGGTTTCGCCATGAGGCCGCGCATACCCGCCAACTGACGGATCTGCTGTTTGGAGCCTCGGGCTCCGGAATCGGCCATCATAAAGATAGGATTGAATTGATCGAGAGCCTCGAACATCACATCCGAAACACGATCCGTCGTATGCGTCCAGATATCGATCACTTTGTTATAGCGCTCCCCGTCCGTGATCACGCCCTGTTTGTATTGACTCTCAATCGCTTTCACTTCTTTGCGCGCCTCGTTCAAGATGCCTTCTTTGGCATCCGGGATCTGAATATCATCGATCCCGATCGAAAGACCGGCGCCAGTCGCTTCCGCAAATCCGAGCGCTTTCAATCTATCGAGAAGCTTCACGACTTCTTCATGACCAAATATGTTGTAACATTCCGCGATGATCTTGGAAAGACGGCCTTTGTTAACGATCTCATTGACGAAACGGAACCCTTTGGGCAACACCTCATTGAAAATGATCCGGCCCATGGTCGTTTCAACGATCTCGTGATTCGGTAGCCGAAGTTTGCACTTCGCGTGTTTGTGGATCTGCTTGTCCATAAAAGCCAGGATCGCTTCCTGGGAATCGCTGAACGCAAGTCCTTCCCCAAGCGCCTTTTCACGCATCTTCGTCAAATAATAGATTCCGAGCACGATATCCTGGGTCGGGGTCATAATAGGCTGACCGCTTGCAGGCGAAAAAATATTATTGGCGGAGAGCATGAGGACCCGGGCTTCCATCAAGGCTTCCATGGAAAGCGGCACATGCACGGCCATCTGGTCACCGTCGAAGTCGGCGTTAAAAGCCGTGCAAACGAGGGGATGAATACGGATCGCATGCCCTTCGATCAACATCGGTTCAAAAGCCTGGATCCCGAGACGATGGAGCGTCGGCGCGCGGTTGAGCAACACCGGATGCTCATGGATCACTTCCTCAAGAATATCCCAAACTTCGGGCTTCACGCGTTCGACCATTTTCTTGGCCGAACGGATGGTGTGCACATGTCCCCGCTCCTTAAGCTTGCGGATGATAAAAGGTTCAAAAAGTTCGAGCGCCATTTTCTTCGGCAACCCGCACTGATGAAGCTTGAGCTCCGGTCCGATGACAATGACCGAACGGCCCGAGTAATCCACGCGTTTTCCGAGGAGGTTCTGACGGAAACGGCCCTGTTTTCCTTTGAGCATATCACTCAATGACTTGAGGGGACGATTCCCGGCGCCGAGCACCGGACGACCATGGCGGCCATTATCAAAAAGGGCGTCCACGGCTTCCTGAAGCATGCGTTTTTCGTTCCGGATGATGACATCCGGAGCCTTGAGCTCAAGAAGTTTGCGCAGACGGTTATTCCGGTTGATCACACGGCGATAAAGATCGTTAAGGTCGCTGGTCGCAAAACGGCCGCCATCGAGCGCCACGAGCGGACGGAGATCCGGCGGAATGACCGGGATGACCTTCATGATCATCCATTCAGGGTTATTCCCGGATTTGTAGAAAGCTTCCACGATCTTCAGGATCTTCACGCAACGGGCGCGGGCCTGTTTGGATTTAGCCGCTTTCAGCTGACGATGATATTTCGCCGTTAATTTATCAAGCTCCAATTCCGACAAAAGCTTCTGGACCGCTTCCGCGCCCATCTGAGCCACGAAATTTTCAGGTCCGTATTGCTCCTGGGCTTTCAGATATTCATCCTCCGTCAAAAGCTGGCGGGGTTTAAGCGGGGTCTGCTTGGGATCCAGCACGATATATTCTTCGTAATAAAGTACTTTCTCAAGAGCGCGGACGCTAAGGTCCAAAAGGTTGCCGATGCGCGACGGCATGGTCTTGAAGAACCAGATATGGGAGACCGGCGTCACAAGATCAATATGCCCCATCCGTTCACGGCGCACACGGGCCTGGGTCACTTCCACGCCGCAGCGGTCGCAAACGATCCCTTTGTGCTTGATCCGTTTGTATTTGCCACAAGCGCATTCGTAATCTTTCGTAGGGCCGAAGATGCGCTCGCAGAAGAGTCCGTCTTTTTCGGGTTTGAGCGTCCGGTAGTTGATCGTCTCAGGCTTGCGGACTTCGCCGCGCGACCACTTGCGGATAGATTCCGGCGAGGCGATGCGGATCGAAACAGAATCAAAAGTATTCACGCTGTAGTTCATACTTTGAGTTTCTCCCTGGCTTCTTCCTGTTTGTCTTCCGCGGACTGGGCCGTATGATCGGCATGCGGCAACTTTCCTCCCGCTGATCGCTCAGGATCGATATCGAGCCCAAGCGCCTGGAGTTCCTTGACAAGAACATTAAAAGATTCCGGCGTGCCGGCGTGAAGCGCGGGCTCGCCCTTCACGATCGCTTCATACACGCGGGTCCTGCCGACCACATCATCGCTTTTCACAGTTAAGAGCTCCTGGAGCGTAAACGCGGCACCGTAAGCTTCAAGCGCCCACACTTCCATTTCTCCGAACCGCTGACCGCCAAACTGCGCCTTGCCGCCAAGCGGCTGCTGGGTAACCAGAGAGTAAGGACCGGTAGAGCGGGCATGGATCTTATCATCCGCAAGATGCGCCAGCTTGAGCATGTAAATATAACCGACCGTGATCTTCTCATCGAATTTGTCGCCAGTGCGGCCGTCATAGAGCGCGATCTTCCCATCCCCCGGGATCTTCGCGTCTTTCATGACCTGACGGATCTCTTCTTCCGTGGCGCCGCTGAAAACCGGGGTTTCCACATGAAAACCCAACACCTTGGCAGCCCACCCCAAGTGAGTCTCGAGGATCTGTCCGACATTCATACGGGACGGAACGCCGAGCGGGTTCAAGATGATCTCAACGGGTCTTCCATCAGGAAGGAACGGCATATCCTCCTCCGGAAGGATCTTAGCAATCACGCCTTTGTTTCCGTGACGGCCGGCCATTTTGTCTCCGACCGAGATCTTGCGCTTCGAACAAACATAAACGACAACTTTTTTGATGACCCCGGGAGGAAGCTCGTCGCCTTTTTTCACACGATCGATCTCGCGCGTCCGTTCGGCCACAAGCTCGTCAATTTCATCACCCCAAACCCGGGCGATCTTCTTGATGCTTTCTTCAAGGTCCGGATCCTCGTCAAACCGGAGAGAATCCCAATCGCAATTATCCAGCTTCTTGAGATCGCCCTTGGTCAGAACATGGCCGCTCTTGATGAGCACTTCGCCCAAAATATCATCGAGCAGATCTTCGGAAAGTTTTTTCCCGAGCACCATATCCGAAACCTTGTGGAGCCGTTCGCGTTTCAGGAGATCGATGCGTTCGTTGTAGCGCTCCTTGATCTCATTAATATCTTTATTTTCCTGCCGGCGCTCTTCTTTGGTCTTGGCGGCCGATTCCTTGCGAGCAAATGACTTCACATCCACCACAACACCTTCCACGCCCGGAGGCACGGAAAGGGATGCGTCACGCACATCCCCGGCTTTTTCACCAAAGATCGCGCGAAGAAGTTTTTCTTCGGGAGACAGCTCGATCTCGGACTTCGGGGTGATCTTCCCGACAAGGATATCGCCTGGCCTCACCTCTGCGCCGACACGGATCACGCCTTCAGCATCGAGGTCCTTCAGGGCCTCTTCGCTTACATTCGGGATATCGCGAGTGATCTCTTCATTACCAAGCTTCGTGTCCCGCGCTTCGATCTCAAATTCCTCGATATGAAGCGAGGTGTAGACATCTTCTTTGCAAAGTTTTTCGCTCAAAATAATGGCGTCTTCAAAGTTATAACCGCGCCAAGGCATGAAAGCCACCAACACATTACGGCCGAGCGCGAGCTCCCCGCCTTGCGTCGCAGCGCCATCGGCGATCACATCGCCGCGTTTGACCTTATCGCCAACTTCCACAAGAGGCCGCTGGTTGATACAGGTGCCGGCATTCGAGCGCTTGAATTTCCGGAGTTTGTAAACAAAATCATCGATGATGATCTCCTCGGAAGAAACCGCTTTTACGGTCCCGCGGGACTTGGCCTGCATGACCGCTCCGGAGTCTTTGGCAACATGCCGTTCCATCCCGGTCCCGACCAGCGGGGCTTCGGGGATAAGAAGCGGTACAGCCTGCCGTTGCATGTTGGAACCCATGAGAGCGCGGTTCGCGTCGTCATGCTCTAAAAACGGGATCAACGCCGCGGCCACCGACACAAGCTGGCGGGGCGACACATCCATATAGTCGATCTCTTCGGGTTTTTTCTTCGGATAATCTTCGCGAAAACGACAGGAGATCGAATCCGAGAGAAAGCGACCGCTCTTATCAAGAGGCGCGTTGGCCTGAGCGATCACATATTTATCTTCGATGTCCGCGGTAAGATAATCGATCTGCTCGGTAACACGGCCCTTCACAACCTTGCGGTACGGACTTTCAAGAAATCCGATGTCATTGACCCGCGCAAAAGTGCTAAGCGACGCGATCAAACCGATGTTCGGACCTTCCGGGGTCTCGATCGGACAAACACGGCCATAATGCGAAGGGTGCACATCGCGCACTTCAAATCCCGCGCGTTCCCTGGAAAGCCCCCCGGGACCGAGCGCGGAAAGACGGCGCTTATGTGTCAGCTCCGCCAAAGGATTCGTTTGATCCATGAACTGCGATAGCTGGCTGCGACCAAAGAAATCCTTGATCGCGGCCGAGATCAGCTTGGGGTTGATAAGATTATGCGGCATCGCGGCTTCAAGGTCATAGATCGACATGCGCTCCACGCAGGAACGCTTCATGCGCGCAAGGCCAACACGAAACTGATTTTGTAAAAGCTCTCCAACCGACCGAACGCGGCGATTGCCCAAATGGTCGATATCATCCACGCTGACTTCGCCAGAGCGAAGCTTGAGAAGCATGCCGATAACTTTCATCACATCATCAGGCCGTAGCGTCGTGTTCTTCGTTTCCGCAGCGCTGATACCAAGACCCAACTTCTTATTCAGCATGAAACGGCCGACATGACCGAGGTCGTACCGTTGGGGATCGAAGAAAAGCTTCTGGATAAGGTCTTTGGCACTTGCTTCCGTCGGCGGATCGCCAGGTCTTACGCGACGGTAGATCGCCAACTGCGCGTCCTGCGAATTACGGTAAGGATCGCGTTCGAGGGTGTTGATCAGCGCACGATCTTCTTTGGGAAGCTTGACGATCGAAAAGGAGGAAATATCGTTCGAGAGAAGAACCCCGAGCACTTCTTTGGTCAATTTGGTTGAGGCGGCCGCGATCAGCTCCTTGCTGGCCGGATGAAAAATATCTTCCGCCAAGGTCTCATCTTCGCAATCCCTGGTCTTTGATTTATCGAACCCGCGGATCTTCTCGACGGGATAAAGTTCTTTGCAAATATCATAGGTCGAGGAGTATCCCAAAGCTCTCAGGAGCGCGGTCGCAAGGATCTTGCGCCTGCGATCGATATAGGCGTAAAGCACATCGTTGGCATCGGATTCGAATTCGAGCCACGCGCCGCGATACGGAATAATGCGAACGCTATACATTTTTTTGCCACTTGCGTGGAGGCTTTCCTCAAGGGACATGCCCGGCGAACGGTGGAGCTGACTTACGATAACGCGTTCAGCCCCGTTAATAATGAAGGTCCCGGTTTCGGTCATAAGAGGAAGTTCTCCGATATAGACTTCCTGCTCTTTAGCGATCCCTTTACGAACAAGACGGAGCTTCACCTTAAGCGGCGCAGCATAGGTCATGCCCCGCTTCTGGCACTCGGGAATGGAATATTTGGGTTTCCCAAGCGAATACCCCTGATACTCAAGACGGCAGGTCCCATCAAAACTCTCGATGGGAAAACAATCCGCGAACGCCGCTTCCAAGCCCTGGTTTTTACGCCGGCGATTGGAACGGCCGCTCTGCAAGAATTCCTCGTACGACTTGATCTGGATCTCCACCAAATTCGGCAGATCCATCGTATCCTGGATCTTCGTGAAGCTTTTTCTCTTGATCAAAGGCATCATTATGAATTGTCCTCCTTAAGGACAGTGTTCTTGATTCCGCCTGCAGGCACCGGAAGCTTACTTGATCTCAACCTTCGCGCCCTGAGCTTCCAGGACCTTCTTGATCTTTTCAGCCTCTTCTTTATTCACATCTTCCTTGATGGTCTTCGGAGCGCCCTCGACCAGATCCTTCGCTTCTTTCAAGCCAAGGCTCGTGACCGTGCGGATCTCCTTGATCACATTGATCTTCTTATCGCCCGCGCTGGCGAGAATCACCGTGAAACTGGTCTTCTCCTCAGCCGCCGCCGCGCCGCCGCCTGCCGCGCCGCCGCCTGCGACCATAGCTACGGGAGCCGCTGCCGCCGCACTAACGCCAAACTTCTCTTCGAGCGCTTTGACGAGCTCGGCAAGTTCCAATACCGTCAGCGTTTCGATCGAGGTCAGGATCGCTTGCAATTTTTCGGAAAGTTTCACTTCGGTTGCTTCTGTCATGGCTGATGCCTCCTTGATTGAATTTCCTTTATCAGGACATTCGTTTGTTTCTGGCGTTTTTAAGACGCAGCGCCAGTAGCTGCTTTTTTCTTACGAACTTCTTCCAGCACGACCACCAAATTACGCGTGAGCGCTCCGAGCACATTCGCAAAACCCTGGATCGGAGAGTTCATGCGCAACACCAATTGCGTCAAAAGTTCTTTGCGGGACGGAAGCTTCGCGAGCTGCTTGATGAATTCCTCGCCATAGACCTGCCCCTCAAAAATCACGCCGGCCGGCTTCCACTTCGCATTCGTCTTGGAAAACTCCACGAGCTTCTTTGAAATTTCCTGAGGCTCTTTGTCCCCAAAAGTAACAACAACAGACCCATCCAGATACTTTTCGGCGCCGCTCACATTGAATTTTGTGAAGATCTTGCGGGCCATCGCGTGCTTGATCATCATCGACCGGCGAGAAACCTTTTCCAGGTTCCGGCGCGCGTCCGAGATATCCAGAACCGAAACGCCGTTCAGGTTGGAAATGAAGGCGTAAGGACTTTTTTCGAACTCCTTGACGATCTCCTGATACATCAGTTCTTTTTCAAAAGAAGGCATGACTTAAAGCGCTCCTGTATTAAGCCTGAGACCCGGACCGTGGGTCGTTGCGATGTGAACTGTCCGAAGGTACTCCCCCTTGCTCGTCGCCGGCTTGAAATCTTTAACAGCCTTGATCACGGTGCGGGCGTTCTCCAAAAGAGCTTCCTCGCTGAAGGACAATTTACCGCAGACGGCGTGAAGCCCCGCGGTTTTATCACTTTTAAATTCAATGCGTCCGCCTTTGACCTCTTTAACGGCTCTGCCGACCTGCGGCGTGACGGTGCCAGTCTTGGGCGTCGGCATAAGCCCCTTGGGGCCCAACACCCTGCCGAGCTTGCTGACCTCACGCATCATATCGGGATGCGCGACAACCACATCAAAATCAAGAAAACCATTCTTCACTTTTTCAACGAGCTCTTCAGCTCCGACGACATCCGCGCCGGCCGTTTCAGCATCCTTGGCGCTTTCGCCCTTGGCAAAGCAAAGCACGCGAACGGACTTTCCGCTTCCATGCGGAAGACTGACGGTCCCGCGAACATTCTCATCCCCTTGCTCCGCGCGAACACCAAGCTGGAAACTGAGGGAGATCGTTTCATCCGCCTTGCTTTTTTCAACTTTCTTGAGAATCTTGACGGCCTCGGGCAAAGAATAGATCTTCCCTTCCTCTACCAGCGCCGCTCTTTTCTGATACCGCTTGCTTCGTTTCATGATCGTTCCTGTTTTTACTTGGATTTGACGACTTCGATTCCCATGCTACGGGCGGCGCCTTCAACGATGCGCGCGGCGCTTTCGATCTTGGTCGTGTTAAGATCCACCATTTTGGCCCGCGCGATCTCAAGCACCTGCTCGCGGGTGATCTTACCGATGATCTGGCGGCCGGGTTCTCCGGAAGCCTTCGCAAGCCCTACCGCTTTCTTGATCTGAGCGGCCACGGGAGGCGTTTTAAGAATGAAAGTAAAAGATTTGTCTTTGTAAACTGTCAAAACCACCGGCAAGATCGTGCCCGGACGGTCTTTGGTGCGTTCATTGAATTGCTTGCAAAACTCCATGATGTTCACGCCATGCTGGCCGAGCGCGGGACCGATCGGAGGCGCGGGATTCGCCTGCCCCCCGGGGATCTGCAACTTGATCTTTGTAACGATTTCTTTTGCCATGGTCCCAATACCTATCCATTTAAACGAAGTTAAAATCAGGGCAACCCTTGTCGCCCATTTTAAAAATCAAATCTCAAACAAGAACAGCTAGATCTTCTCTACCTGCCAGTATTCTAGTTCCACAGGCGTCGGCCGTCCGAAGATCGTGACCATCACGCGCAATTTGCCGCGATCCGGATTAATTTGTTCGATCGTACCGTTAAAATTCGCGAAAGAACCCTCTTTGATACGGATGCTTTCACCTTCTTCAAACTCCACCTTTGGCTTCGGTTTTGTCTGTTTTTCTTCCTGCTCACGGATGATCGCGTTCACTTCCTTTTCCGTAAGCGGGATAGGATTTTTTCCAGACCCGATAAACCCCGAGATCCCCGGCGTGTTACGCACCAGGTACCAGCTTTCATCCGTCAATTCCATCTTGACCAGGATATAGCCCGGGAAAAATTTTCGTTCGCTGATCCGTTTCTTCCCGCCTTTGACTTCGCTGATCTTTTCCATCGGGATCAACACATCATGGATCAAATGCGACAGCCCCGCCGTCTCTCCATGACTGATCAAACTGGCCCGGGCCTTTGCCTCCAGACCCGTTTGCGTGTGAACGACATACCACTTTGCGTCAGCCATAACCTTAACTGATCAACATCCGTAAGAGGTTGGAGATGCAGAAATCTACCGCGGCAATAAACGCCGACGCGAAAAAGGTCACCACAATGACCACAAGCGTTGCCTGCCAAACCTCATTCCATGTCGGCCAGGTGACTTTCTTGAGTTCCTGTTGTGTTTCCTGAAAAAAATTCGCGACTTTCTGTACCATCACTCCCTCGCTTTAAATCGAGCCCTTCAAATAACGCCTGTTTCAAAACAGGCCTGGCAGGACTCGAACCTGCAACATGCGGTTTTGGAGACCGCCGCTCTACCAATTGGAGCTACAGGCCTCTGTCCCGTCTGGCTCCGAAAAATAACGCTACTTTTTCTCCCGGAAAAGAACAGGCTTGCGACACCCCGGACAATATTTCTTCCGCTCGAGCTTGTCGGGATTCTTTTTCTTGTTTTTTCTTGTCCAGTAGGTCTGCTTGCAGCCACAAGTCGACACTAGAGAAATGATCTCATGCATTAAAATAAAACCTTTGCTTTTGTCTTGAAAAAACCGAGGACAAAACAATCTTTTCTAAAACTGGTTTCGGCTTGTAAGACCTCTTACGGCGAAAATAAACGCCTTACAGCCAGCAGGGCTTCGCCAAACAATGCTAGGAATTGTGGCCGCCTGATTTTCCATTACTTTCTACTCGAAAATCAGTGCTGTCCCGATTCTCATTTTAATTTTAAATCGGGACGAACGAGATGTTACGCGATGATCTCGCTGACAACGCCGGCACCGACCGTCTTTCCGCCTTCGCGGATGGCAAATCGGAGCTCTTTTTCCATTGCGACCGGCATGATCAGTTCCGCTTCGATCGCGACATTATCGCCCGGCATGACCATCTCAACGCCGGCCGGCAAAGTCACGATCCCTGTAACATCGGTAGTGCGGAAATAAAACTGAGGCCGATACCCTTTGAAGAACGGCGTGTGACGGCCGCCCTCTTCCTTGCTTAAAACATAGATCTGCGCCTTAAACTTTTTGTGAGGCGTGCAGGTCCCCGGCTTGGCGATGACCATCCCTCTTTCGATCTGGTCTTTTTCAACGCCGCGCAAAAGAAGACCGACATTGTCGCCGGCCCGCGCGTCATCGAGCAGCTTGCGGAACATTTCAACGCCCGTAACCGTTGTCTTGGTGGCACCTTCTTTAAGGCCGATGATCTCGGCTTCATCTCCGACCTTCACAACGCCACGCTCAATACGACCGGTTGCGACCGTGCCACGGCCAGAAATTGAAAACACATCCTCGACCGGCATCAAGAAGGGCTTATCCGTGTCGCGTTTCGGCTCAGGGATGCTTTCATCAAGCGCCTTCATAAGATCCATGATGCACTGGTTGGCTGTCGCGTCCGCAGGATTTTGAACGGCTGGAAGACTTGAGCCGCGGATCACCGGGATCGTATCGCCAGGAAAATCATACTTTTTAAGAAGATCTCTGACTTCCATCTCAACGAGATCAAGAAGCTCTTTATCTTCGACGAGATCGCATTTATTGAGGAATACCACAATGGCAGGAACACCGACCTGACGGGCAAGCAGGATGTGCTCGCGGGTCTGAGGCATCGGACCATCCACAGCCGACACGACCAGAATAGCGCCGTCCATCTGCGCGGCACCTGTGATCATGTTCTTGATATAGTCTGCATGTCCCGGGCAGTCCACATGAGCATAATGCCGCTTCTCGGACTCATACTCCACATGGGAGACAGCGATCGTCACGATCTTGGAATCGTCGCGAACCGTTCCGCCCTTGGCGATATCCGCGTACTCGCGAACCGTTGCCATTCCCTTCGCCGACAAAACTTTTGTCATAGCGCAGGTCAGGGTCGTTTTTCCGTGGTCCACATGTCCAATCGTTCCGACATTCACATGGGGCTTCGTGCGTTTGAATTGTTCTTTTGCCATATGAGTTCTCCCTTAATTGAGGTTTTGTTTTCGCATCCTAAGCTGGAGATGGGAATTGAACCCATGACCTCATCCTTACCAAGGATGTGCTCTACCAACTGAGCTACTCCAGCGCTTTGAATTGGCCTGCCGAACGGCAGTAACGCTCAGCGCTTTCGATCGCTCGCCACGACACTCTTAAAAAATAAAAACCCTTTTTCCTTTTGAAGAAAATATCCGCGTTTAAAGACAAAAATCACCTTAAGCGGAGACAGCTCTCCCAAGGAAAGAGTGCACATTCTATTGAAAATGAAAAGGGTGTCAAGCTTTTTAAAAAATATTTTCTTGTTTTTTTTCGAAAGGACCTTCTAACGAAGGTTTGGAACGGAAGCCTCTAAAAACCGTCGCGGATTACTCGCGATAAGGCTCTTAACTTATTACCTTGAAACGATTTAAAAATTACTCGATAGCGCTCCAATCAAAGATGGCGAGGCCCCGGTTTAAACTTTTGCTTGATTTAGCTCCCTGAGGCACATACTGACCTTGGATCCTCTGAATTTGTGATGTCAGGTAGGCAAAGCCCATTTTTTTCAACGCCTCGGTCGCCACGATGATCGTCACATCCTCCGTCCCGCGAATATCATAATAGGTTGCGCCGCGGATCTCCGCTTTGTAACGGGTCTGTTTTAAGGTGGGGCCGCTCATATCAACATAGCGAATATCTCCTATGGAAAAAATAAGCTCATCGATCGAGACTGGGGGCGTATATTTCCGGATCTGTTTCTGAGCGGCTTCTTTTAACGGCGAAGAAGCGCCTTCTGCATCGTCTCTTTGCAAAGGCTTCAAAGCCAGAATATTCAGTCCTTTTTTGGAAACATTCATGACCTGAAGCTCTCGAAGGTCAAATCCAAGGGCCTTTAATCTTAAAAAGCCTTGCGGAATACTGGGCAGATCTAGTAAGACGATCACAAGAGGGATATCGGCCAAGGTTCCTTTGGGAAAACCGTAGGGATTTCCGATCTCAAGACCCTGAAGCTCAAGACCCGTATTCTTCCAGTCCATTTTAACGCTCTGGATCGAGATATCGGCCCCCAGCTGATAACTCAGAGAGAGAATCAGGGCATGCTTGATCACCCAAGTGTGGAAAATAAGGGCTAAAATGACCAGAAAAAGGGTTAACCGGATCAGGCCAAAAACAAGCTTAAAGAATCCTTTGAACATATCGCTCCCCTTTCACAATATTCACGGCTGGGTCATTTATCGGCCATATCCTGAAAATCTGACGAAAGAAAATGTTCCGCCCCGAAAACCATGGGTCTCAAAGCCCCTGACACGCGGATTCTGGTCCGAGTGTTTCCTTGACAATGAAATAAGCTTTGCCAGATAATACTGCCTTTCGCTTTACAACTTGTTGCAAAGCCTACATTTGAATTGAAAAGACAAGGCAGACCTCTCGGGATCCCATGAAAGAAGATCTTCAAAGGCTTTTCTGGATGCTCGGGCTGGCTCTGACGCTTCCGGTGGCGCTCCTAAGCGGCCCTTTCGCCGGCTATCTGATCAGCCAGTGGCTCATTCAGAGATGGCATTGGAGCCCGTCTACGACCCTGGCGTTGGTGCTCCTGGGGCTCGCCGGATCTACGATCCAAACTGTACGGATCCTTCGTCTTCTATATAAAGGAAGTGAGAAAAAGCGCTTATGAGTATGGCCGAACAAGGGATCGCAGTGGCGCAAGCACATGAACAGGCCGCCGAAGAGCTCCCGAATCTGATAACGGTCCTGGAGCATTTTTTCCCGAAATCCGAATTCGTCCATTTTCTGTTCCGTTGGGAGAATATCTTTTTTTCGCTTTTGGTTCTGGGACTTATAACCTTCCGTTTGATCAAAGGCGCCCGGAAGAACGAATTCCTTCCCAAGGGCTTGCAGAACCGCTGCGAGATCGTGGTCGAAGGCATCTCAAGCTTTGTCACCGGCATCTTGGGCCCCCGAGGCATAGAACATGTTCCTTTTCTCGGGACTCTTTTTATTTATATCCTCTTGGATAACTGGCTCGGCTTGCTCCCTTTAATGAAATCCCCCACCAGCGCCTGGAGCACCACGATCGCCTTGGCCCTTATCACCACGGTCTATATCCAGTGGACCGGCATCAAGGCGCATGGTCTTGTGAACTACATCAAACATCTTGCGGGCAATCCCATCGGCCTCCTGGGTCTTGCGCTGGTTCCCATCATGCTGATCATCAACTTGAGCATCGAGTTTCTGGCCGTGCCGCTCAGCCTCTCGCTTCGTCTCTTCGCGAACATCTCAAGCGAAGACAAGCTGCTCTACAAGTTCGCGGAGCTGAATGTGGCGTACTGGGGGATCCCCTTCTTTTTCCAGCTTTTCGCTAATGTTCTCGTGATCCTTTTCAGTCTCATTCAGGCTTTTGTTTTCGTTTTGCTCTCAACGGTGTATATTTCACTGATCCTGCCGCACGACCATGAGGAGAGCCATGACTCCGCGCAGGAAAACGCTTTAAGTTCCGCTCACCCACCCACAACATAAGGAGAATCAATATGGATTCACATGTCGCATTAGGTTTCGCACTCCCGATCGGACTCGCGATCACCGCGTTCGGTTCCGCGCTCGGACTTGGAAAAGCGGTTGCCTCCGCCATGGATGCCACAGGCCGCCAACCTGAAGCCGCCCAGAAGATCCTGGTCAACATGATGGCCGGCTGCGCGCTGATCGAGGCCTTGACGCTTTATGTGCTGATCTTCGGCTTTGTGTTGATGGGAAAGATCTAGAAAGAACTTTCCTATGGAATTCTTTCAAGAAAACATCCATCTCTCCGAAGTCTTCGTTCAGCTTTTGGCGTTCCTGATCGTTTTCTTCACGCTCAAAAAATTCGCCTGGAAGCCTCTTTTGGCGCTTATCAAATCACGGACCCAGCGCTTCGAAAGCGAATGGAGCGATATTGAAAAGACCAAACAGGATGTGGCCGCGCTGCAGAAGGATTATCTCGCGCACCTCCAGAAGATCGAGGAAGAAGCCCGCGCTAAAATGCAGGAAGCCATCCAGGAAGGCCGGCGCCTTGCCCGCGAGATCCAGGAAAAAGCGCGCATGGAATCCCAGACTTCTTTTGAAAAAGCTAAGGCAAACATCGAGCTTGAAGTGCAAAAAGCGCGGCTGACGATGCGTCAGGAGATCGCCGGTCTTTCGATCCGGGTCGCCGAAAAGATCCTGACGGAAAAAATGGACGGGGCCCAACAGGAGAAAAAAGCACTGGAGATCCTCGGGGAGCTTGAGAAAAAACTATGAGCGACGCCACCGCGGCGGGCCGTTATGCCCGCGCCTTATTTGAACTCGCAGAAAAAGAAGGCCTCCTCGGCCCGATCGACGCTTCGCTCCGGACGCTTTCCGAAGCTTTGAGTGCTCAGCCGAAAGTCCTGAGCTTGATGGAAAACCCGACGCTCACGAACGAGGAAAAATACAGCTTGGCCTTAAGCGCTCTCCCCTCCAAGAACCCGGATCTCCTGGAAAGATTCCTCCGGGTCTTGATCGATAAAAAACGCTTCGCGCTCACGCCCGGGATCCAGACGATCTTTCACGAAGCTTTCGAAGAAAAACAGGGCGTGAAAGAAGTAGAGCTCTTATCCGCCGTGCCGTTCTCTTCAAAGACTCAGGAAAAGTTCAAAACCGCCCTCACGCAGAAACTCCGCTCGGAGATCCGTCTGATCCCAAGAACCGACCGCGGCGTCTTGGGCGGATTCATCCTGCGTTTTGACGGCAAAGAGATCGACTGCAGTTTCAAAAATCGCCTTTATGAGATCCAAC
>CAZGCC010000009.1:0-5355 GCA_964524195.1 uncultured bacterium
GGACGGGTCCCAAACAGGATGCACGCTCAGGTCATGCACGATATAGATCGCGCTGGGTTCCTGGTCGCTTTCCCTCAAGAGCTTCTTCAAAAATAGATCCAGTTGGTCGCCCGGTGAGTTCTTACTCTTCGTGCCGGAACCCATCAAGGCAGCCCGGACGCTTGCTTCGGTCGCTTCCGGAGATGCCGGCACCTGGCTGAAAAACTCCACATGCGTCTTCGCTTCAACCTTCCCCCACTCCGCGGGCGCGCGGTAGTGAAGAAGCGCAAAGAGCTGTCCGTAGCGGATGAGCGCCTTTTGATCCGGCCCAAGATTTCTTGAATGGTTGATGATGAGCTGGCTCAGGGCCTTCGGATCGAAATTCTGCATCCCGTTGTGAATATCGACGGAGAGAACATCAAAACCAAAGAACCCGCGCATGCTGTTTTGAGCAAGGCTCATCGTATGGTCCAGAACGCCCTGGAAGGACTGCCAGGCCATTTTTTCTTCTTTGGAGATAATCGAAGCGAGATAAAGAGACCGGACCGCTTCCCCTTCCGTCACTTCAAAACGGAGGATCTTGGGAGCGACCTCTTTGGAGTAAATGATGGATGCCCAGGAAGAAAAGCCCGAGAAGAGTTTCGCCTGGAGGAAATCTTTCAAATGACAGGTGACAGTCACCTTTTCGGGGACAGTCATCGAATGAATGTCCCCTTTTTAGTGACTGTCACCATTGACATTGACATTGATTTCACGGAATCATTTTCCGGCGATAAATTCGAGGACAACATCCGCCTGTTTGGCCGCGGCAATACTGACCCGGGGCGACAGGGCCGGGACATTTTTAATATCGGAGGCAAGATCTCCGATCAGGATAAGGTTCGGTTTGAGTTTGTGGACCTTTATCTCATCGCTTGCGCCAACCCCCCCCAGCCCGGAAGCAGAGACGATAAGTTTCCCCGTCGGAAGCATCCCGGAAACAAGCATGGTCTTCGCTTCGGCGCTGTCCAGACACTCCACGACCACATCGCAATCACGGAATATCTCCTGGATATTGGAAGGCTCCAGCTTCACGGACAGCATTTGAAGGTCCAAAGAGGCCCTGATCCGGAGAAGATTCGTTCCCAAAGCATCAATTTTTTTCATTCCGACCTGATCCGCGAAATAGAACTGCCGGTCGAGATTCGCGGCTTCCACCGTATCAAAATCCGCGATCGTGAAGTGCTTGAAGCCGACCCGCACAAGACATGCCGCGCAGTTAGAGCCAAGCCCCCCCGCCCCCGCGATCCCGATCCGGGATTTTTCGATCCTTGCGAGGTTCGCCTCGCCGAGTTTTTGGACGAGATCTTCCCGGAATGCGTTCATCAGAGTTGCATCCAGTCTTTAAGAACGGGTTGATACCCTTTGGAGACGAGCATCGTTTTGATCTCTTCGACGGTTCTTTCGTCAGAGATCTTGAATTGCGAAGTGTCTTCCTCCGGAGCTTCGAGCGTATGGCCGCCGACACGAGTCGTGGATCCCGCGGAGATCCGCGTGAGGCCGAGCGGGAGAAGGTTCTCGCGCAAAGAAGCGTTTTCCCGGGTGGAGAGCGTGATCCCGAGCCTCGGCAGGAAAAGCCGGAGCGCCATGATGATCTGCGCGATATTCCTGTCGGTCGTAGCAATAATATCTTTGAAATCCCCGGCATGCGGTCTCAATCTTGGAAGCGACGCTCCGATCTCCACTTCGCCATAACGGTCCTGGAGATATTTCGCGTGAAGACCCATCATGAAAACTTCTTTGCGCCAATCGCTCAACCCTAAAAGCGAACCGATGTTCACGCTCCGCATTCCGCTTTTTGCCGCCCGTTCCGGAGCATCCAGACGGAAACGGTAGTCCCTTTTGGGTCCGAGGGGGTGTACCCGCTCATAGACGGTCTCATCATAAGTTTCCTGATAGATGGTAAGCCCGTCGGTGCCCGCGCCCGCGAGGTCCCTGTATTCGTCCTCAGTCAGGGCGTAAATTTCCGCGGCGATCGAACTGAAATGATCTTTTAAAACGCCTATGCTTGCTTTGATATAGGAAAGCGGGCTTTGGGTCCTCGAGTCCCCCGTCAGGATGAGAAGGTGCTCGATCCCCGTGGAGGCGATGAATGCGGCTTCTTTTTCCACTTCTCCCAGCGTCAGGGTTCTGCGGGCTATTTTGTTTTTGGCGTTGAACCCGCAATAAGCACATTGATTCTCGCAGAAATTCGAAAGATACATGGGAGTATAAAGCTGAAGCGTCCTTCCAAAATGCTGAAGGGTCAGCGCATGCGCCCGCTGCGCCATGGATTCCAGAAATTCCTCCGCCGCCGGAGAAAGAAGCGCTAAGAATCTTTCCGGATCCTCGATCTCCGAACGGATCGCTCCCTCAGCCGTCTGGGGTGAAATTTCGCGGAATATTTTTTCGAAAGGAAGGTCTTTATATTGGAGAAGGGTTTCGTAATAACTCATGAAAGACTTCCTACCGGAGAAAACCCGTCAGAGGCGAGGACGCGCTGGCCTCGCTTCCCGAAGAAGCGATCCCCGCGAGATAGGCCATTCGGCCGGCGCTCACGGCATCCTTAAAGGCTTGGGCCATCGCCGCGGGATCCCGTGCGATCGCGATCGCGGTATTAACAAGCACCGCCGCGCAACCCATTTCCATGCATTCGCAAGCATCGGCGGGACTGCCGAGTCCCGCATCGACGATCACCGGCACCTTGATCTCTTTCACAAGGATCCGGACAAGCTCTTTGGTCTTCACGCCGCGATTACTGCCGATAGGGGCCCCCAGCGGCATCACGGCCGCGGCACCCGCATCTGCCATGCGCTTGGCCATGGAAAGGTCCGGGCTCATATAAGGCAGCACGGTGAATCCTTCTCTGACGAGGATCTCCACCGCTTTAAGAGTCTCAAGATTATCCGGCAAAAGATATTTGTTATCCTGGATCACTTCGATCTTGATCCAGTTCCCATTGCCGCTAGCCTTGGCAAGCCGGGCAATACGGACGGCCTCATCCGCGTTCCTCGCGCCGGAGGTATTGGCCATCAAGATGCAGGTTTTCGGAATGAACTCGAGGATATTGTCTTCTTTGCAAGCGGTATCCACGCGCCGGAGGGCGACGGTCACGATATCGGGCTGAGCGGCTTCCAACGCTTTTTTCATGAGCGGGTAGCTTGAGAATTTTCCGGTCCCGACGAGAAGACGGTTCTTGATCTGACGGCCGCCAAGACTTAGAAGGTCTTCCATGGTCATCCACCTCCCACAAAGCTGACGATCTCGACCGTATCCCCGTCGCGAAGCGCGACCTTGGACCAATCTTCCCTGGAGAGGATATGGAAATTATGTTCCAGCACGATCTTTTCGGGACATAACTTTTTTTCCGCGACAAGCTCGGCGACCGTTACGACGCCTTCGACCGCTTCTTGTTTTCCGTTGAGGATGAGGATCATGATCCCAGTCTTTCAAAAATTTTTTATTGCTCAGACCTGGCGCGTTTTTCCCAGATCGGAAGCAGGATGTGAAAAAGAGCCCCCTCGGCCGCCGAATATTCCGCCCAGATCTTCCCGGCGTGCTTTTCAATGATCTCCTTGACCCTCGCAAATTCTATTCCCGTCCTTCCCAATTTTGTTTTTTCCTCCTCATTCAAAGGTTCAAAGCGGAGAAACAGTCTGGAAAGATCCTCGCAGGGTTTTTCGGAAGAAGAGCTCCGGATCAACGCATGAAGTGTGTTGTTTTCGCGAAAGGCCCTGATCTCAATAACGCCCTTTTCTGTCTTTTGCGCCGCAAAATCTACCAAGGTCCCGAGACATTCCAGGATCTGTTCCCGGTCAAAATTGATCCGCGGTAATCCCAGGTCCGCGTGAACGGTCAAACGAAGGCCTTTTTTTTCAGCGACAGGTTTCTTCATCTTCTCGATCGCTGAGAAGATCTCCCCCATGCTGTTCTCCCGGATATGGAGGGCTTTTCTTCCCTCTTCCAGAGCTTTAAGGTCCAGCGTCTCTGAGATCAGTTTTTCCAGGCGTTCGATATTCTTGCGGGCGATCTCTAAAAAATGCTTTTGCGAGTCGCTAACAGCCCCCGGCACTCCCGTCAAAAGCATTGCCACGGTCTCCTTGATCACCGAAAGAGGGGTTTTGAGTTCATGGGAGACGGTGGCCGTGAATTGCGCCCGCATCGCATGGGCTTCTTTGAGCGTCTTCGCCGCATCCCGTTGATGCTGCGTGACCTCCCTCAGGAGGCAATGACACTCGGACTCCGCTTCTTCCTCCGCGCGCACAGGGATGAGGACCATTTCTCCCCAAAAGTCTTTTTGTTCCTTATGCCGGAAAAGACCTTCTTCGACCGCCAGGCACTCCTGAGCCACACACTCCCGGATCGCCCGAAGGATCCGGGCTCCTTCCCCGGACCTTGACAAGAATTCGCTCAAAGAACGGCCGATCAACTCTTCCGGCTTATGCCCGCTTACCTGTTCGACCGGCAGGCTGGCTCCGAGAACCTTGCCTTCCAGGTCAAACACGAGGATGGCATCTTTTTCATTTTTAAATTTTAAGCGTTTTTTGTGTTCCATGGAGCCGGCTCTCTTCGTTTTCGTTTCTTGAAATCCCGTTCCGGATCTCGTGCGCTAAAAAGTTTTTTGACAAAACGCCACAAAAGACGGATCACCAGGAAGGACAAAAACATCAACCCCATGATTATAACGCAAGTGATCACCGGATGCCTGATGAAAAACCAGTAGAGGAAGATCACCAGCCCTTGTTCCACCGTACTGGCCGCAATATTGGAAAAAGGTTCCGGAGAAGTATTGATCGCCAGCCGCTCGGCCGCCTTGGCTGTGTGCGTGTTCATCGCTAGCGTTCCCGCGAACATCGCGTACACCGTCTGGATCACAGGACCGTGTTCGGAGCCAGCCATGTAACCGATCAAGATCCCTCCAAGCGGGCGGATGATCGTGTGGACCGAATCCCAGGCCGAATCAACATACGGCACTTTGTCTGCGATGAATTCCACGGAGAAAACGATGAAAGCTACGCTGAAAACGATCGGGTTTGAAAAAACGCTGAGCTCCCCCGGCAAATGGATCCATCCAAAATGCCCGCAAAGGCCCAGGAGCCCGACTGAAAGATACAAGCTGATCCCGGCGGACCATCCGGCCAAGATCAGGATCATGAGCTCACGCGATGGATTCGCGAGAAATTTCTGGATCCCTTCGAAGGAAAGAAGCGCGGGACTCATGGCCTAATAATTAAAAAGATCTCTGTGCGCAAATTGCCGGTCCGGAAAGACGGCATGAAGCGCCGCGAGGATCTTGTTCTTGGACTTGGGAGTCAACCGTCTTCCCTTGCGGCCTTTTTGCACCATCTTGTGGGAAAG
>CAZGCC010000009.1:5455-12342 GCA_964524195.1 uncultured bacterium
GCGAGCAAGTCCTTGTTTTCAGGATACTTTTGAAGCTGGGTGATAAGCGCCGTGATCGCTTCGAGGGGTTTTAAGCCCGCCAGAGCGCGGCGCATTCTTCGCGCGGGCTCCAGCTCTTCAGCCGTAAAAAGGAGCTCTTCCTTGCGGGTCCCGCTTTTGGAGATATCGACCGCCGGATAAATGCGTTGGTTCGAGATCTCACGCGAAAGATAGATCTCCATATTCCCCGTGCCCTTGAATTCTTCGAAGATCAGCTGGTCCATGCGGCTCCCGGTATCGACCAGGATCGTCGCAAGGATCGTAAGCGATCCTCCGTGTTCGATCTTGCGCGCGGAACCAAAAATACGGCGCGGGATTTCCATCGACCGGACATCCACACCGCCGGAAAGCGTCCGACCGCTGGACCGTTGCTCCGCGTTATGCACACGAGCAAGACGGGTCAGGGAATCCACCAGCACCATGACATTCCCTCCGGCCAGCACCTCGCGGTAAACCTGCTTCATCAGTTCATCCGCCGTGGCGATGTGATGTTCATAAGGCTCATCCGAGGAGGACCAACGGACTTCGGCCGTCACACTGCGCCGGAAATCGGTGACTTCTTCAGGCCGCTCGTCGATCAAAAGGCAATAAAGCTTCATCTCCGGACGGCTTTTGGAAACAGCCTGGCAAAGATGCTTGAGAAAAGTCGTCTTCCCGGATCCCGGAGGCGCCACGATCAACCCCCGCTGGCCCATACCGATCGGGCAGATCAGATCCATCACGCGCATGGTCATTTCTTTGGAGCCTTCTTCGAGGCGGATGCGCGGCGACGGATCGACCGCGACGCTTTCCCGGAATTTCCGGAGCGTCTCATCTTCCTGAGGCCGCTGGTAATCATTCCTCATCCGTTCATGAGCCGGACGATGCGGCCCCTGTGAACCATGACGGTGAGGGTTATGGGCATGTCTAAAGGGTTGGGGGGATCCTGAAGAATGGGGACGATCAAATCTTCTCATTTTTTCAATTTATCCATTTTGGTTTGCAAGGAACACCATTCGCTCTCCGCATTTTCGATCTGGATCTGGATCTCTTTGAGCTTGACCGTTCGCTCTTTAGAATAATGAAGCGGGTTCTTGGCCATTTCTTCATGCATCTTCTCGCGCTCCGCCGCGTAATGCTTCATGCGGCCCTCGGCTTTATCCATCTGCTTTTGGATCTTCTTGATCTCGGCCTTTTGTTCGCTCTTGTGGGAACCTTGCATCTCCGCATGGGTCTGGGAAGAGCCTGTTTTTACAGTGGGAGTCAAAACGGGTTCGGGATCTGTATCCCGTTCTTCGCCGCGCGCCACCTGCTCCAGGTGATAGACATAATCTTCATAACTTCCGGGATAGTGGAGAATGCGGCCCTTCTTTACCTCAAGAATGCTTGAGGCCAAGAGATTCACAAAAGTCCGGTCGTGGCTGATGAAAACAACGGTTCCCGAAAACGATTTGAGCGCGGACCCCAAGGCCTCGACGGTCTCGAAATCCAAATGGTTCGTCGGTTCGTCAAGGAGCAGGACATGGCTTTTGGAAAGCAAAAGCCCCGCCAATACAAGCCGGGCCCGCTCCCCGCCGCTTAAAACTTTTACTTTTTTTTCGACTTCGTCGCCTTTAAAAAGAAAACACCCGGCCATGTTGAGCACATCCTGACGAGTCACGCCCGGAGCGCTCTCGCGGGCAAGATAAGTATACACATCATCTTCGGGATCAAGCACGGCAAAAACATGCTGGGCGTAATAGGCTACTTTAAGTCCCGTTCCCCACCGGAAGCTGCCGCCTTTGGGAGCAAGATCCCCGGCAAGCGTCCTGAGAAATGTCGTTTTCCCTTCACCATTGTTTCCGAGCACCGCCACATGTTTCCCGCGATCGATCTCGATTTGAATGTTGCGGGCAATATCTTTTTCAGGATAACCGATCACAAGATCTTCGCAGGTTACGGCCACTCCCGCTTTCGGCTCCACCGCCGGAATATGGATCTTAACAGTGCTCATGGGATGCGCGATCTCGATCGTTTTAAGTTTCGCCAATTGTTTCATTTTAGATTGAGCGCGCGTCGCTGTGGAGGCTTTGGCCTTGAACCGGTCGATAAAAGCCTGAAGCTGTTCGCGTTTTTTATCCATGCCCCTGTTATAGGCCTGTTTCTGCGCGAGCTGCTCTTCCTTGAATTCAAAATAATCCTCAATGTTCCCGGGATAAAGCGCGAGCTGACCGTGCTCGACCTCGAGAGTGTGATCGCAGGTCCGTTTCAGGAATTCCCGGTCATGCGACACCACCAGATACCCGCCCTTGAAATTAAGAAGAAAATTCTCGAGCAGGATCAGCGTGCTCAGATCAAGATAATTACTCGGCTCGTCAAGGATCAGGAAATTCGGATCTCCCAAGAGCATTGCCGCGAGCTTCACGCGGGTCTGGAAACCCCCGGGGAGGCTCCGCACGGGCTCTTCCAGTTTTTCGTTCTCGATCTGAAAGCGGGCTGCCATCTGGGCGCACTCCCAGTGCTCACCGCGTGTCGTGCGGATCAAAAAATCCAGGACTTTTTCTCCGGGCCGGAAAGTATCGTGCTGCTCCAGGTAGGAAAGGCGGAGGGCATTATTGCGCACAATAGTACCGCTGTCGGCCGCTTCGTGCCCTGTGATGATACGGCAAAGCGTGGATTTCCCGGCCCCGTTCCTGCCAATGACGCCTATCTTTTGATCGTCGCCAAAAGATGCGGTCGCCGAATCCAGGATCGTTACCGCGCCATAGGCTTTATGGAGCTCGTTGACTTGCAAAAGGACGGTCATTGTTTAAAATTCTTTTCCATTAAGGTTAACAATGACCGCCCCAATTTCAACTCCGTCAAAATTGATCGGTGTTGGGACGGTCATGGTCTCGATTTTCTTTTCTTTAGAGTTTTCTTGAAAGAAGGCTTTAGACCGAAGGATGTTTCTCGGTGAACTTAATGATCTGGTTCATCATTTCCACGCATTTCACGGGATAAAGACCCGAAGCGGATTCGGCGGAAAGCATGACGAAATCCGTCCCATCGAGAATGGCATTCGCCACATCCGAGACTTCCGCGCGGGTCGGGATCGGATGTTCCGTCATGCTCTCGAGCATTTGCGTCGCCGTGATCACAAATTTTTTTGCTTTTTTGCACTTCTTGATGATCTTTTTCTGAACAAAAGGCACTTCATAGGCCGGGATCGAGATCCCCATATCTCCCCGCGCGACCATGATCCCTTCGCAAACGCTGAGGATCCCGTCAATGTTACGGATCCCTTCCCGGCACTCGATCTTGGCGATGGCATCGCATCGATGGGAATGGCTTTTCAGATGCGCACGAAGATCCAGGATGTCCTGCTTGTTCCTCACAAAAGACTGGGCGATGTAATCTACTTTGTGTTCGATGCAAAAATGAATATCTTCCTTGTCTTTCAGGGTAAGGCCCGTAACATCCAGCTTAACGCCGGGAATGTTGATCCCTTTGCGCTCTTTGATCAAACCGCCAACGATCACGCGGGTTTTGAGGGTTTTTTTGTCGCGGGCCTCGACTTTCAACGCAATAAGACCGTCATCGATAT
This sequence comes from uncultured bacterium, assembly GCA_964524195.1. Taxonomy (GTDB): domain Bacteria; phylum Omnitrophota; class Omnitrophia; order Omnitrophales; family Aquincolibacteriaceae; genus Aquincolibacterium. Next base: position 9,039 of record CAZGCC010000009.1, read on the forward strand.
AGATATGCTGACCTGGACAGATCGGCTGAAGGGATCCTGCCCAGTCGAACGGGATACGGTTGCCCTCCCCTAAAATACTCTCTGTCGTAAGCCAAAGAACTCCGCGCCTTTTGACCAAGACCGGCTTCTCATCCTTTAATTTGCCGATCCTCATGCGATAGCCTTCCAGATCACCCAGTATCCGGATACGGCGCCTGTATTTTTTGTTGAGGGACCTGATGAGACGGATCTTCTCCAGGTGTTCGGCAAGCGTTCCGTGCGAAAAATTAAGTCGCACTACATCCATCCCCGCGCGCATCATGTTGCGTAGAACGCTTTCCTTGCTTGAGGCGGGACCGACGGTACAGATGATCTTGGTCTTTGACATTTGAATAATCCCTTCTTAAAATCAGGCCCGGGACAAAAGGATCTTCGCTGCGGCATCGGCCGAAATATCGCCGTGCTCGCCAAAAAATGCGTTCCGTTCTGAAAATCGTTCCCGTATTTTTTGGGCCGCTTCCTCCGCCGGAATCATGTAATCCGCAAACCGGGTGGGCATGGCCAACGCGTGGAAAAAGGCTTCTGTCCTGGCGATAGCCTCCTTGGCGGTCTTGACGCCCCAAACCCGACGGCCATATTGTTCCAGCTTTTTCTTTTTCGCGGTCAGTTTGTATTGCCAAACACCGGGTAGAACGATCGCTAAGGTCTCGGCGTGATCGAGCCCGTAAAAAGCCGTTAGCTCGTGCGCGATCATATGCGTGGACCAATCCTGCGGGACACCGCAACCGATCAGGGTGTTCAGCGCAAGCGTTGCGCTCCACATGAATGCCGCGCGAGATCCATAATCACGGGGCTTTTTCAGGGTCACAGGTCCCACCTCAATCAAGGTTTGAAGGATCGATTCCGCCATCCGGTCCTGGAGCGGCGCATTTACCGGATGGGTCATATATTGCTCCATGACATGCACAAAAGCATCGACGATCCCGTTTCGCACCTGCTTCGCGGGAAGGGAAAAAGTGGTTTCCGGGTCCAGCACGGAAAAACGAGGGAACACCTGAGGTGAATAAAAATGAAGTTTTTCCTGAGTTGCCTTGCGGGAGATTACCGAATTGCCATTGGATTCAGAGCCCGTCGCGGGAAGCGTCAGAACCGCTCCAACGGGAAGAGCTGTTTTGACATTCGCGCCGTGTTCCTGAAGAATAGCCCAAGGATCCTGTCCGGTAAAGCAGGCCGCAGCGGCGATGAATTTCGCGGCATCCAGGACCGAGCCGCCTCCCACCGCGAGGATGTAGCCGATTTTTTCTTTTTTGACGATCTCAACGGCTTTGAGGCAGGTTTCGTAAAGAGGATTTGCTTCAATACCGCCGGATTCAACCGTGCGATATCCCTTGAGCGCAACCTTGACCTGCTCATAAACACCGTTGGTCTTGATCGATCCTCCTCCATAGAGGAAGAGAATGGAGAGGTCCTTCGGGATACGAGTCGCGATCTCCCGGATCATGCCCTTGCCAAAGAGGATCTCGGTGGGGTTTTTATAAATGAAATTCTGCATCATTTGCTCCCATGGAATATGGACACAGCGGCCACGATTCTTTACCGGAAGACCCGCTCAGCATGAGGTGCCGTGCAACCCGCTTGCTTAATATTTGTAATGCTCGGGTTTGTAGGGGCCGTCGAAAGGAACGCCTAGATAATCAGACTGCTTTTTCGTAAGCCTTGTAAGCCGGGCGCCAAGTTTGTCGAGATGGAGCCTGGCTACTTCCTCGTCCAGTTTCTTGTCGAGCCGGTAAACCCCGGGCTTCTTGGGATTCAGGGCCAGATCGATCTGCGCGAGCGTCTGGTTCGTGAAAGAATTCGACATCACAAAACTCGGATGACCCGTAGCACAGCCCAAATTCACGAGACGGCCTTCCGCCAAAAGAATGATCGAATGCCCGTCCGGGAAAATATACTTGTCGACCTGGGGCTTGATATTGATCTTCTTGATCCCCGGCCATTTCTCAAGCAACGCAACCTGGATCTCATTATCGAAATGCCCGATGTTACAAACGATCGACTCGTCCTTCATTTTGGACATATGCTCGGCCGTGATGACATCGATATTGCCGGTGGTGGTCACATAAATATCCCCGATCCCCAGCACATCCTCAAGCCGGGCCACTTGATAGCCGGCCATAGTCGCCTGAAGAGCGCAGATCGGATCGATCTCGGTCACGATCACGCGAGCTCCAAACCCGTGCATGGCCTGCGCGCTGCCTTTGCCGACATCCCCGAAACCCAGGATCACGGCTACTTTGCCCGCGATCATGACATCGGTCGCGCGTTTGATACCATCCGCCAGAGATTCCCGGCAACCATAGAGATTATCGAACTTGGACTTCGTGACAGAATCGTTCACATTGATCGCCGGAACAAGGAGCTTCCCTTCTTCCTGCATTTTGTAAAGCCGGTGAACTCCGGTCGTCGTTTCCTCGGAAACGCCCTCCCATTCCTTGACCACGCCATGCCATTTCTTTGGCTCGTTCTTCATGACCCTCTTGAGCAGTTTGAAAAGCTCGATCTCATCTTGCGTGTCGACTTTTTTATCGAGCATCTTCGGATTCTTTTCGGCCTCATAACCTAAGTGGATCATGAGCGTCGCGTCCCCGCCGTCATCCACGATCAAGTTCGGGCCTTTTCCGCCGGGGAAATTCAGCGCCTGAAGCGTGCACCACCAATATTCCTCAAGCGTCTCCCCTTTCCACGCAAAAACCGGGACCCCTTTAACGGCCACTGCGGCCGCGGCGTGATCCTGCGTGGAAAAAATGTTGCAGGAACACCAGCGGACATCCGCCCCGAGTTCGATCAAGGTCTCGATCAACACCGCGGTCTGGATCGTCATATGAAGACTGCCCATGATCCGCTTTCCTTTAAGCGGCTTCTGGGATCCGTACTGGCGGCGGGTCGCCATGAGCCCCGGCATTTCCTTTTCCGCCATATCGAGCTCTTTACGGCCCCAAGCAGCAAGAGAAAGATCCGCGACTTTGAAATCCTGGGATTTTTTTGACGCTGTTTTCTTTTTCATGGCTCTCGTTTTTTTCTCAGTTGTTAGCATGCCGCCCCTGCCTTGGAGCAGGAGCAACCGCCCTTAAGCTTCAGGACCTTGCGGAGTTCGTCGACCTTATCCGTCTTTTCCCAGGTAAACCCGGCTTCGCTGCGGCCGAAATGCCCATAAGCGGCGGTTTTGTTATAGATCGGGCGGCGGAGGTTCAGAGCGCTGATGATGCCACGCGGCGTAAAGTCAAAAACCTTCGCCACGGCTTCTGAGATCGCTTCTTCGCTGATT
>CAZGCC010000009.1:12352-21192 GCA_964524195.1 uncultured bacterium
GTCCCGAATGTATCCACGCGGATCGAAACCGGCTTCGCCACACCGATCGCGTAAGACACCTGAACCTCACAGCTTCCCGCGAGGCCCGCGGCGACGATATTCTTGGCAACATAGCGCACGAAATAAGCTGCGGAGCGGTCGACCTTCGAGGGATCTTTGCCGCTGAACGCGCCACCGCCATGACGGCCCATGCCGCCGTAGGTGTCCACGATGATCTTACGGCCTGTCAGCCCCGTGTCCCCATGCGGCCCGCCGACCTCAAACCGTCCGGTCGGATTGATGAAGATCTTGGTGTTTTTGTCCAAGAGATTCGCCGGAATGACTTTCTTAATGACCTTCTCGGTCAGATCCTTGGTGATCGTCGGAAGTGTCACATCGCCGTCGTGCTGGGAGGAAAGCACCACCGCCTCCACACGCAACGGTTTTTCATTATCGTACTCGACCGTCACCTGGCTCTTCGAATCCGGGCGGAGGTACTTGATCGCGCCCTTTTTGCGGACAGCCGTAAGATAACGGACAAGTTTTTGAGCAAGCATGATCGGAAGCGGCATCAGTTCTTCCGTTTCATCCGTCGCATAGCCGAACATCATGCCCTGGTCCCCCGCGCCGCCGGTATCCACGCCCATCGCGATATCGGGCGACTGGGTATGGAGCGCGACATCGATCTTGCAGGTCTTGTAGTCAAATCCGATCTTGGAATCCACATAGCCGATCTTCTTGATCACATCGCGCGCGACCTTTTCCGCGTCGACCTTGCCCTTGCTCGTGATCTCTCCGGCAATGGTCATGCGATCTGTCGTGGCAAGACATTCACAGGCCACGCGAGAGGCCGGATCCTGGGCCAAATAGGCGTCCAGGATCGCGTCTGAGACCTGATCGCAAACTTTGTCCGGATGTCCTTCAGAAACAGATTCGGAAGTGAAGAAATAATGCCCTTTTTTCATGGTTTGTTACTCCTTTGGATTTGTTGAGGTATTGATGATGGCGTTGGCTTTCCGATAAGAGGCGAGATCCCCGATATCCAACCAAATTCCCTTAAGAGAAAAAGCAAAGAGGCCCGATGTTTCAGCCAGCCAGCGCATATAATGGCCAGGTTGGTCGGTATTATGGCCGCTTGTGATATACCTGTCAAGCGAGCTCCAAGTCTCTCGCGGAAGCCAGTAAATACCACTGGAGGCCAGAGTTGTAGCCGGTTCCTGCGGTTTTTCCTGAAACTCCACGATCTTCCCGTCCGCATCGGACTTGACCAGACCGTAGCGTTTGGCAAGCTCCTTGTCCCCCACATCGTAAACTGCGATCACGCCATGGGGCCTTTTTTTATTCCCAAAATCAACGAAAGAACCCAGATCAAAATCGAAAAGATTGTCTCCCGCGATCACCAAGAGGTCGCACGGATCGATCTTTTTTGTCTTGATGACATACGCCAGATCCCCGATCGCACCCAACCGGGTCTCGTTGCTGATGGTCTGGTCATTCACGACTTCGACCGGCCAGGGATATTTTGCCGTTTTCGCCCACGACTCAAAGTGCCGGGCAAATTTCTCATTGCTCACGAGATAAACGGCCTCAATTCCCTGAACTTTTTCGACCCGCTCCAGGATCCACTCCAAAATCGGTTTCGACCCGACCGGGAGAAGGGGTTTTGGCATATTTTCAGTCAACGGATACAAACGCGTCGCGTAACCCGCGCAAAGAATAATCACTCTCATAAGCCCACCGCCTTTTTGATGCGATCGATCACACAGATCGACATTGGATCCACTTTATAAAGCTCCGCAAGACCGCAACTCGTCCAGTCTCCCAGCAGGATCATAGAAAAAATGCGGGCAAGGGCTCCCTCGCCCCGAGCTCTGATCTCCACAACCTTGGCTCCCTGCTCCCGGATCGCTTTCACAGCGACTTTCTTTTTCTTGCGGAGCCATTCGGGCTCATTCCGGTCCGTTAGAAAGATGGCGACTGAGCTTTTGACCTTGAATGCCGGAAAGATCCATCCCTCTACTTCATGGTGGAACATCTCGGGCAACGCTTCGCAAGAAGCGAGCGTTTTCGCGTTCTCGGCAAACTGGGTGCGCCACCGGAGCGCCACGGATTGCATAAGACCGCCTCCATAGATCGCGATGTTTTTATTAAAAAGCCGCCTGGCAAGCTTGCGTGCGGCGATTTTCGGGAAATGGCGCGCCTGGCGAAGCACTTCCCCGATCTCTTTTCCGGAAACTGAAAACCAGCGGTAGCGCATAAAAAGAAAAAGAAGAGAAAAAGTCGTATATCCGATCGCAAACCGCGGCGGATATCCTTGCGGCAAACGAAAAAACGGGATCTTCCGCTTGAGCGCTTCGTCGGCAAGCCATCCTCCGGACGCCACAACAAGAAAATGGGCTTTCCGGGCCACAGCCTGCTCGAAGATCGACTCCACTTCCTGCGTGTTTCCGGAATAGCTGGAAAGGATCACGATCGTTTTGGAGTCGACCCATTCGGGAAGGCGCGAAGTCCGGTTCACGGTCCAATGAATTCGTGAGCGACTTTGCGCGATCGTCCCGAGAATGTCTCCGCTGATCGCGGAGCCGCCCATCCCGCAATAAAGGACTTTTTCAGGGCGCTTGATGAAGGAAGACGGAAGACTGATCCCCGCGGCAATGGCCCGGGCTTTAATGATCTGATTGGCCAGATCCTTGAGGTACCCTTCCATTATTCGTCCGCGAGCTCCACGCAAACATCCCGGAGCTTGTCCTTGAGAAAAGAGTAGATCTCCTTACCCGTATGAAGCGCCAAAGCTTTTTGGGCGATCTCTTTGGCATCGGAATAACGGATCGAACGGATGGCTTTTTTGATCTTCGGCAGCGTCACCGGGCTTGCGCTGATCTCATCGATCCCAAGCCCCACCAAAAGAAGCGCTATCGCCGGGTCCGAAGACATCTCCCCGCAACTTCCGACCCAGATATTATGGCCATGGCCGTTACGGATCGTCAGATCGATCAGACGGATGATCGCCGGATGGGTCGGCTCGTAAAGATAAGCGATCTTCTCGTTCATACGGTCGATCGCCAGTGTGTATTGGATCAGATCGTTCGTCCCCAAAGAAAAGAAATCCACTTCCTTGGCAAGAACATCGCTTGCCAGCGCCGCGGACGGGATCTCGACCATCGCCCCGACCGGGATCTCTTTATTGAACGCAAGGCCTTCTTTTTCAAGCTCGGCCTTCGCTTCATCAAGGATCTTCCGGGCCGCACGGACTTCGTAAACGCTCGCGACCATAGGATACATGATCTTGAGATCCCCATGCGCGCTCGCCCGGAGGATCGCCCGGAGTTGGGTCTTAAAGATATCCTTACGGGTCAAACAGAACCGTATGGCACGCCATCCAAGATACGGGTTCATCTCGTGCGGGATCTCAAGGGTGGAAGCGAACTTGTCACCTCCGAGATCCAGCGTACGGACGACCACCGGATGCGGGCGCATCCCCTCGGCAACTTTCCGGTACGATTCATACTGTTCCTGTTCGGTCGGGAGCGTAGTTCTGTTCATATAAAAATATTCGGTGCGATAAAGCCCGACTCCCTCCGCCCCGTGGGAACGCGCAGAGGACACCTCATGATGAAATTCGATATTGGCCGCAAGAGAAATACGCTTCCCGTCCAAGGTCTCTGCGGGAAGCTCGCGCAACTTATCGAGTTCGCCCGTCAACTGAAGGAACTTGTTCCCCCGGCTTGAGAACTTTTCGATGGCCGCCGGATCCGGATTGAGGACGACGACCCCATGTGTACCATCCACAATGATCGCGTCGTCATCCTGAAGCTCGCTGACGATCTTTTCGACGCCAACGATGGCCGGGATCTCAAGCGATCTCCCGAGGATCGCCGTATGGGATGTCGGCCCACCGATCTCGGTCACAAAGGCGATCACCTTATTCTTGTCCAAAAGCGCCGTATCTGAAGGTGAGAGATCGTGCGAGACGATGATGACTTTTCCCTGAAAATCCTCAAGACGCTTTTTTTCTTCTCCGCACAAATTCCCCAACAAGCGCTTCCCCACATCGCGAATGTCGGCGATGCGTTCTTTGAGATACTCATCATTGATCTGGGAGAAAGCCTGGAAGTACCGCTGGATCACCGCCGCGAACGCGTACTCCGCGCCGACTTTCTCGCCCTTGATCACCTCGATCACATCTTCGATCAGGGTACGATCCTCCAGGATCAAAAGATGCGCCGTAAAGATATCCGAACTCTCGCGGCCGATCTGATCAGAAAGTTTCCGGCGGATGCTCAAAATCTCGGTACGGGTATGTGTCAGGGCGTCTTCGAACCGGGCGATCTCGTTTGAGATCTGCTCGAGGCCCACGACCCGCTTCGGGAGGTTAAAAGATTCGCCGCTATGAAGGACGAACACCTTCCCGATCGCAATGCCCGGTGAAACGCCGATCCCCTGGAACTCTTTCATTGATTATTCTCCAAAATTAGACTCGATAAGTTTGCCGATCGCGTCCATCGCCGCGACGGCATCCCTGCCGGTCGCGCGCACCGTGATGGAGGAACCCATTTCCGCCGCAAGCGTCATAATGCCCATGATCGATTTTCCGTCGATATTGAGCTCTTCTTTCTGGACTTCGACAGACGATTCGAAACGGTTCGCGGTCTGCACAAAGACCGCGGCCGGACGGGCATGGAGCCCCAACTTGTTACTGATCACAAAAGTCTTCTCGACTGTTTCTTGTCCCGATTTCTTCCGTCGCGGCGTCATGGAGCGATCACTCTTTCTCTTGATTGATATGTTCCTGATAGTGCTCCAGAACGAGCTTCATCAGAAGTTCAGAATCATGCCGGACCTGTTCGCCGGCCTGAAGGACATCTCCCTGGATGACCTGATAACCCTTTTCACGGATCTTCTCGACATCAAGCTTGACGGGCAAGGCTCCCTGTTTCGAATACCGTTGGAGCATCGCGGGAGGGATCACCGCCGTATTCACAAAACAGGCGTCCACGATCCTTCGGTCCGTGTGCTCCAGGATCACATTCAAATGATCCCATGCGCTCATCCCCGTGGTTTCCCCCGGTTGTGTCATCGCATTCATAATAAAGACCTTGTAGGCATCCGAACGAAGCACCGCCTCGCGGATCTCACGAATCAACAAATTCGGCAAAATGCTGGTGTAAAGACTCCCCGGACCCATGATCACAAGGTCGGCGATCTCGATCGCATCGAGCGCTTCCTGGCACGCTTTACAATCCTCCGGTCTGAGGCGGATGCTTCGTAGCGGTTTTTTCACATCCGTAATATTGGTCTCGCCTTCGGCTGAAGTTCCATCGATGAATTCTCCAAGAAGCGTGACCTTGTCAAGCGTCGAGGGAAGCACCCGGCCGCGGATCGCCAAAACCTTACTGGATTCCGCAATGGCTTTTTCAAAATCCCCCGTTACCATCGAAAGCGCGGTGATAAAAAGATTCCCGAAACTGTGGCCCTTGAGGCCCTCCCCAAGCTCAAAACGGTATTGAAAAAGATCGCGAATAAGGGGCCCCGCATCCGCCAACGCCACCAGGCAGTTCCGGATATCCCCCGGCGGAAGCATATCCATTTCGTCGCGTAAGCGCCCCGAACTCCCGCCCGTGTCTGTCACGGTCACGATCGCGGTAATATTGCTCGTAAAAGCCTTGATCCCGGAAAGCATGGTGCTGAGCCCTGTCCCGCCGCCGATCGCCACCACGCGTGGTCCGTGAAGCAGGGACTCCACCTGGCGCTTTTGATAAACGATATCCACCAGCGAACTATCTCCATTCAAGGGCATCAGTGCCCGCACAAAGATCCTCACCATGTTCTTGATGGAGGTATAAATGAGAAAGATCCCGAGGATCAAAAACGCCGTCGCGACCGAGGCAAGCATCACGCTTGTTTTGGCCATGGTCTGCACGGTCAGAAGGGCCACGACCACATTGAATCCCAACCCCAAAGCGCAGAGGAAGATCCATCGCTTGATCCCGATTCCCGGATAGAGCCACTTAAAGAATTTCATGAAAAATCGTCTCGACGAACGCGAGATCAGCTCTTGCGGTTTTCTTCTTTTGCGATCAGATCGAAAATATCCTTCGGCGTTTTACATTTCCGGATCAATTCGCAAAAGTAGGTATCCCTGAGAAGTCTTGAGATCTGGGCCAAAGCCTTTAAATGCGGCCCCGCTGTGTCCTTGGGCGCGACCAGAAGAAAAAGGATGTAAACCGGCTCGCCATCCAAGGCTTCAAAGTTCACGCCTTTACGGCTTACGCCGAGTACGGCGACAAGACCTTCCACCTTATCGGTTTTCCCGTGAGGGATCGCGATCCCCTGTCCGATGCCGGTGGAACCGAGATTTTCCCTTTCCACCAAGGCGCGAAGGATGTTTTTTTTGTCCCCCACATCCTGAACCTCGGCAAGCAGATCGACCATTTCTTTCAAAACGCCTTCCTTGTCGGTCGCCTCGAGATCGGTTTTAATGCCCTTCACGCTGAGAAAATCGGTGATCTTCATGGTTCTGTTCCTCCGGATTAAAAAAGTTTGAAAGCTATCCTGACCTTCATTTTTTAAAATTGACGGCAGTCAGGATTGCCCCAATTTCAGCTTTACCTCAATTGAAAAGTATTGGGACTAGAACCCCGGCTCGATGAGCCCGTGATTCCCGTCTTTGCGTTTATGGATCACATTCACGATGTTGGTATTCTGGTTCATAAAAACAAGGAAAGGTTCTGTGGAGATCTCCAGCTGAAGGCTTGCTTCTTCAACAGACATTGGCTTGGGCGCGAAGGCCGCGGAGCGGATAATTTTGGGGTGATCCTCCGGCAGGAGGCCTTCCTCCTCGATCATGCCAAAAGCCCGGGCGACTTTTGCGGATTTTTTGGAATTCTGCTTATGATGGTCCTTGGATTTCGCGCGAAATTTTTTAAGCTGCTTTTCAACCCTTTCATAGGCTTCATCCATCGCCGTGAAGATATTGTCCTTGGCTTCCCCCATCCCGAAAGCGTGAAAATTTTTAGCCGAGAGAGTGATCTCGGCTTTTAAAATATATTTTTCTTTCTTGAGAAAGACATGCGCTTCCACAATGTGCGGCGCGTACTTTTCAAGCTTGGGAAGCCGCTCCTCCAAATGCTCTCTCATGCCGTCGGTGATCTTGATATTCTGTCCTGAAAAACGGATATCCACGATGCTGTCCTCCTTAAGGGGCTTGGATGATTGCCTGGAAACGCGGGCGTTGAATTACGCTAAAGTGAACCTTTCTCCTAGATAGATCTCTCGAGCCTTGGGGTCGGAGGCAAGAAATTCTGAAGTCCCGGAGACCTCCACCTTGCCTTCAAAAAGAAGATACGAACGGTCCGTGATCGAAAGAGTTTCGCGAACGCTATGATCCGTCAACAGGATGCTCAACCCCTGGGCCTTGAGTTTCTGGAGGATCTTCTGAACTTCAAAGACCGCGATAGGATCCACGCCGCTAAAGGGTTCGTCCAAAAGGATCAGCGAGGGGTTTGTCACAAGCGCGCGGGTGATCTCAAGACGACGCCGTTCCCCGCCCGAAAGCGTATAGGCCTTGTTCTTCGCAAGATAGGCAATATCAAGATCGTTGAGAAGCCGCTTCAGGCGGCGGTCTCGTTCTTCCTGCGGGATCTCCAAAGTTTCCAGGATCGCCATGATATTTTCTTCCACGGTCAGTTTTCTGAAAATAGACGGCTCCTGCGACAGGTAACCGATCCCCAGCCTTGCCCGCTCAAACATCGGAAGCCCCGTGATCTCTTCTCCCCGGAAAAAGATCTTTCCGGAATCCGGATGAATGACCCCCACCACCATGTAGAAGGAAGTGGTCTTTCCGGCACCGTTCGGACCCAAAAGTCCCACGATCTCACCGCGCGAGATCTGAATGTTCACCCCGTTGACCACGGTGCGCCCTTTGTAGCTTTTGACGATATTTTTTGTTTCAAGAAGATTCATTTTCAAAAAACTCCTTTTCCTAGGGCTTGGGGAGCATCGCCGCTGAAATAAAGGGCTTCGGTATCGCCGCCCAGAATGATCCGCCCCTCGTCCGCCAGATAGATCACGCTGTCTGAATAAGTCTTGTTGCCATCCGGATTCATGATCACCACATCCCCCGCGGCCACGATCCTGGAGACCCGTCGGCTTACACGGTTGTAATAGACATCCATCGTATCCGCCGTAAGCTTTCCCCGCGAATCCTGCGCCACCACATTATCCTTAAAATGCGCGATATTTTTTTCATAATCGATCACCAGCGGCCCGTCGCAAGTGATCGTCGTGGGTCCCGATTCTTTTTCATCGGGGTTTTGGATCACTACGGTTACATTTTTCTGGAATTTTACTTTTTTGAGCTGCGTGTCGGCCCGCGCGCCGGTGCCTTCCACATTGATATTGTCTTTTTTGACCTGGGTCGGAAGATCCGTTTCGACGATATGCTCCGAGGGATGCATATCCAGGGCCTCGGTCATGAGCCGGGTCCCGTCATCGGTCGTGGCAACGACATTCTGCTCAATATGGATCTTATTCTGTTTTTTGTCATAGTTTCCGCGATCTGCGGTCACGGTCACCGGGACCTCTTCGGCATAAGCCTTGGCCATCACATTCATCAGCTGAACCGTGTTGGATAAAATATCCGCTGAATCTCCCTCGATCTCGATCTCGCGCTGGCCTTCGGGGGTATACTTGGTAAATGAAAATGAGAAAACCTTTTGCGGTTTCTGTTCGGTGGGTTTCTCGGTCGCGCGCTCCGCGTGCTGTTTGCGCGTGATGACCACCTGCACCTGCACAAAGAACACATAGAACACCACCAGCGCCACAAAAATAAGAACGATTCTTTTGATCATGATTTTTTCACT
>CAZGCC010000009.1:21292-31157 GCA_964524195.1 uncultured bacterium
GACCTGCTCGGGTGTCGTCTTCCAGCGGTCATGCATCCATCCCCACTGATCCGGATACTGACGGATCATTTTTTCAAATTCGCGCATCCAAGTTTCGGTATATTTCCGGATCGAAGCCTGCCGGTCGTTTCCTTCGATTCGCGGCCGGAATACTTCGCCTAAAACCAGCTTATACCGGTTTCCCGGCAACCGGATCATAAAAGCCGGAAGAACCGGAACTTCCGTAGCCATCGCGATCTTCACAGGCGCCACCGAGGTGAAAGCCGGGGTCCCAAAAAAATCCACAAAAATGCCGCGAACCCGGTCCATATCCTGATCGGGCAAAAGCCCCACGATCGCGCCCGCCTTAAGATGCTTATGGATCTGTCGGACAGCTTCATCCTGATAGATCGTTTGAACGCCTACAGAGGCGCGCAACCCTACGATCCACCTGTTGTACGGCTCATAATAGATCCGCCGCCCAACCACACCGCCTTGGAAACCTTGAAGGCCGAAGACGCCGGCCAAAAGTTCCCAGTTACCCATGTGGGCCGTCATTATAATGAGCCCTTTCCCTTCTTGCAAAATATCTTTGCAGACGGAATAGGCGCTCCCTGTCTCCACGAAGGAGGCCGCTTTATCGCGGGACAGTGTTGCGAACCTCAAAAAGTCGACGGCCGTCTGAAGCATATGCCCCATCACCCGCTGGCCGATCGCTTCCAGCTCTTCGGAGGTCTTGGTCTCTCCATAAGCGAGCTTCAGATTTTCAAGGATCTTCGTTCTTTGTCTTGCAACAAGCCTGAAACCCAGGCGGCCGGCTCCTCTCGCGAGGGCCAAGGCCCAGCTCCGCGGAAGGATCAACAATATTCCCGCCCCGAGGCGGGTCAAAAGATAAAGAGGATAACGATAAAACTTGCGTTTGGCCATAATCCCAATACCTGTCAATTTTAACGAAGTTGAAACTGGGGTAATCCCAACTACTTCTTATGTAAAAAATCTAAAGTTGGGATAAAAGGATCAGACCCGTCCCGCCCTCATCAGGTCTTGAACATCCAAAAGACCCACTACACGCCGCTTTTTGTCCACCACAGGCAATTCGTCGATCCTCAAAGATTCCATAATGTGGAACGCCTCTTCCGCGAGTCTTTCCTTATGGATAAATCGAGGTTTGAGCGTGGCGAGTTGAACCACCGAACGGCTCAGGATCTTTTCCCCCTGAGATTTAAGCTGCCGCCTGAGATCTCCGTCCGTAAAAACACCGACGAGCTTCCCCTGGGCATCCACGATCGTGCAACTACCGGCGCGGGAAGCCGTGATCTTAAGAAGCGCTTGGCGCACAGTAGTTTTGATCCCCACGAGAGGATTCGATTTCCCCTTGCGCATAATGTCACTCACCTTCAACAGTCTTCTTCCGAGACTGCCCGCGGGGTGAAGCTCCGCGAAATCTTCGGATCGGAAACCTTTTTTCTTGAGAAGCGAGAGCGCAAGCGCGTCACCCATCGCGAGAGAAACCGTAGTCGAAGTGGACGGAGCTAAATTCAGCGGGCACGCTTCCCGGCGCACGCCGAGATCCAGCACGATATCCGCGTTGCGACCGAGCGCGGAGCGGGGAACGCTCGTCAGCGCGATGAGCTTTACGCCTTTTTTCTTAAGAAGCGGTAGAAGCCTCACGATCTCTTCACTCTCGCCGCTTTGAGAAATAGCGATCATCAGGTCCTGGGAAGTCACCATCCCAAAATCCCCATGGACCGCCTCCGCGGGATGAAGGTAAAGACTGGGCGTGCCGGTCGAGGCCATGGTCGCCGCGATCTTGCGCGCGATAAAACCGGGCTTTCCCATCCCCGTCAGGATCACACGGCCCTTGCACTCCGCCATCCACTGCACGGCCTTCTCAAAATCCTTACCGATCTTGGAACGGAGGCGCGAAATGGCAAGGGCTTCGACTTTTAAGATCTCTTTGGCAAGATGAACAACGCTTGATCTTTTCATGATTTAATTTTTCTCCGCCGCGCATTTCTTGAGCGCGATCAGCTGAGTCAGCAGGGGTTTGAGCCTTGAAAGCGCGAGAGCGTTCGGCCCGTCCGAAAGCGCTTTGGAAGGATTCTCATGGATCTCCATAAAAACGGCGTCAGCGCCAGCCACCACCGCGCAGCGCGCAAGCACCGGGATGAATTCCGACATGCCGCCCGAGGCTGTGCCTTTTCCGCCCGGGATCTGCACCGAATGCGTAGCATCATAGACCACGGGATATCCGAAGCCGCGCATAATGGGGATCGCCCGGAAATCATTTACAAGATTGTTGTAACCAAAGCTTGTGCCCCGTTCGGTAAGAAGGATCTTCTTGCATCCCACCTCTTCGAGTTTGTGGACCATATTTTTCGCTTCCCACGGGGAAAGAAATTGTCCTTTTTTCACATTCACGATCCTTCCCGTCGCCGCGGCGGCAAGCAAAAGATCGGTCTGGCGGCAAAGGAACGCGGGGATCTGAAGGATGTCAGCCACTTCCGCCACAGATTCGGCCTGCTCGGGAGCATGAATATCCGTCACGACGGGCAACTTGAATTCTTTTTTGACGCGGGCAAGGATCCTGAGTCCCTTTTCAAGCCCCGGACCCCGGAACGACCTGATCGAGGAACGGTTCGCCTTATCAAAACTCGCTTTAAAAACATACGGGGTCTTCAATGCTCGTGTGATCTTTGAGATCTTTTCGGCAAGCCGCAAAGTCCCTTTTTCGTCCTCGATCACACACGGCCCGCCTATCAAAACGAGTTTGCGCGGATCTCCAAAAACGATCGATCCCAAAATAACTTTACGCATGGATTTCACTATCCTCCTTTGCGGGGACTTGCTCAACGGCGCTCCCGGAGGGTACGAGAACGGGGATCTTGGCGCCATGCGCTTCCTGATAAAGGAGAACATGACGGATAAATTCCCGGAAAAGCGGGTGAGCTTTGTCCGGCTTGGATTTAAACTCCGGATGAAACTGGACCGCAAGAAACCATGGGTGCCCTTCCAGCTCGATCATCTCGACCAACTTACCACTGGGGGAAACGCCTGAGAGTTTCATTCCGGCCTTTTGAAATTTTTCGCGGTACTCGTTATTGAATTCGTAGCGGTGACGATGCCGCTCCGAGATCTCGTCAGCCTTGTAGGCCTTGTGGGCAAGCGTGTCTTTTTTGATCTGACAAGGATACGCGCCAAGACGCATGGTGCCGCCCATATCCTTCACCTTTTGTTGTTCTTCCAGAAGACTGATCACCGGGAACGGCGTTCTCTTGTTGAACTCGGTGGAATGCGCGCCTTTCATGTTCAGGACATTGCGCGCGAACTCGATCGCCGCGCACTGCATCCCGAGGCAAATGCCGAAGAAAGGTATTTTCTTCTCACGGGCAAAACGGATCGCGTCGAGTTTCCCCTCGATCCCCCGCAACCCGAACCCCCCCGGCACCAGGATCCCGGAAACTCCTTTCAGCTGCGCAAGAGATCGCGAGTTCTCCAGCTTCTCGGAATTGATCCTCTTGATCACCACGCCGGTGTCGTTGGCGATCCCGCCGTGTTTCAAAGATTCATAAATGGACTTGTAGGCGTCCTGAAGTTCGATGTATTTACCGACCACGGCGATCTTCACCCAATGCTTGGGGCGAAGCGCCTTGTCGACCACATTTCTTTTCCAGCTCTGGAGACTTCCCGCTTTGTACTCGATCTTCAATTTCTGACAAATGACCTTGTCGATCCCCTCCGCTTTGAACGAGAGCGGACATTCGTAGATCGACTCCACATCGCGAGCTTCGATCACGGCTTCGGGCTCAACATTACAAAAAAGCGATATTTTTTCCTTCATCGCCTGATCGATCTTTTTTTCCGTGCGACAGATCAGAATATCGGGCTGAATACCGATTTCACGCAGGGTGCCGACGCTGTGCTGTGTGGGCTTGGTCTTGAGCTCTCCGGCAGCCTTGATATAAGGTACCAGCGTCAGATGGATGAAAAGGGAATTTTCACGGCCGACTTCATGCCGGAACTGCCGCGCGGCTTCCAAAAAAGGCAGTGATTCGATATCTCCGGCCGTGCCGCCGACTTCCGAAATCACAACATCGTAGCGTTTGTTACGGGAAACTTCGCGAATGCGTTCTTTGATGGCGTTGGTGATATGCGGGACCACCTGCACGGTCCCCCCCAGATAATCTCCGCGCCGTTCTTTACTGATCACGCTGTAATAGATCTGCCCGCTTGTGACATTGTTCTCGCGGCCGAAGGTGCTGTGAGAAAACCTTTCATAGTGCCCGAGATCCAGATCCGTCTCCGCCCCGTCATCGGTCACATAGACCTCTCCGTGCTGGAAGGGGTTCATGGTCCCCGGGTCGACATTCAAATAAGGATCCAGTTTCTGAAGCGCGACTTTGAGCCCCTTCGCCTCCAGGATCTTCGCGATCGACGCTGACGCGATGCCCTTCCCTAACGACGAAACCACACCACCTGTCACAAAAATATGCTTTGGCATTTTTAGCTCCTCACGGGGTTAGCCTGCACTGTAATCGTTTTTCGACTTCATGCAGATCCTCTTCCGTGTCCACGCTGATGAAATCATATTCCGTTTCGATCACGCGAATGGAACGGCCCCTTTCAAGGACCCTAAGTTGCTCCAACTTCTCGTTATTTTCCAGAATTCCCGGCCCCCAGGCAACAAACTTCAGGAGAAAATCCCTCCGGTATCCATACACCCCAAGATGCTTCAAAAAACTGAACGCGCACTTTTTCTCACCTTGAAAAAACGGAATCGCCGCGCGGGAAAAATAAAGCGCGTTGCCGTCCTCGTCGCAAACAACTTTGACCACATTTGGATTCTCGAAGCTGGCTTTGTCTGTCATGCGAACGGCCAAGGTGAGAATTTCCACATCGTCCGCCTTTTCAAAGACTCGTACCATTTCATCAAGTGCTTGAGGATCCACCAGCGGCTGGTCGCCCTGGATATTGATCACGATCTCCTGATTGAAATGCCCCATCACCTCGGCGATACGGGAGGTGCCGTTAGGATGGTCCGCCCGGGTCATGAAAGCTTTTCCCCCGAACTCTTCCACGCATTTCTGGATGCGTTTATCGTCGGTAGCGATGATCACTTCCTCAAGTGTTTTGGCCTGCTTCGCGCGCTCCCAGACATGCTGGATCATGGGTTTGCCGCCGATCGGGCGGAGGATCTTTTCAGAAAGCCGTGTGGAACCTAAGCGGGCGGGAATTACGCCGAGAGCTTTCATGCTTTCCGGATCGCTTCTTCAAGTTCTCCGGGAACAACCGTCGCGGTCCCGAGCTTGCCGACCACGATCCCAGCGGCAAGATTGGAGATCTTGGCGGCCTCTTGCATTTTCGCGCCGGCCGCTAAGGCGAGCGCAAGCGTTGCGATCACGGTGTCCCCCGCGCCGGAAACATCATAGACTTCGCGAGCGGCAGTCGGAAC
The DNA here is from genome assembly GCA_964524195.1 of uncultured bacterium. Lineage (GTDB taxonomy): Bacteria > Omnitrophota > Omnitrophia > Omnitrophales > Aquincolibacteriaceae > Aquincolibacterium. The sequence continues at coordinate 26,724 of CAZGCC010000009.1, forward strand.
GCGGGTCAGCTTCTTGTTTTTTTCAAAAAGGGCCATGCCGTCTTCACCAAGCGTGATAAGAACGGAATCGAGCTTCAATTTTTTCATAAGACCCCACCCGACTTCTTCCAACGCCGGCGTCTGGTAGCATCCCTTGTGCGTCCGCTCATAACCGATATAGGCCTCGCTGCGATTCGGGGTGATGCAGGTAACACCCTGATAATAGACAAAATGTTTTTCTTTCGGATCTACGAGCACTGGCTTTTTGAATTTCTTGGCAAGGCGCACGATCTCTTTTAAAAGAAAGGGCTGCATCACACCTTTGCCGTAATCTTCAAGGATCACGACATCCATGCGTTTGATATTCTCGCGGACAAATTTCAGGATCTTCAGAAGATCCGCTTTGGAAACATCGTCGGTCTTTTCGCGGTCAAAACGAACGACCTGCTGGGAGTGCGCGATCACTCGGGTCTTAAGCGAAGTGGGACGCATCGGGTCATAAACGATACCACCGGTCTCGATCCCTTGTTGGCGCATAACCTTAAGCAGCATGCGTCCGTAAAGGTCCCGACCCACGATCCCGCAGGGACAAACCTGGCCCTGGAGTGAGCGGATATTGTTCGCCACATTGAGAGAACCGCCCGGCATAAAGGATTCCCTCTCGACTTTAACGACAGGAACGGGAGCCTCGGGAGAAATGCGTTTTACGCTTCCCCAGACGAACTGATCCAGGATGAAGTCCCCGATCACGAGGATGCGGGCTTTTTTGAACCCCTCAAGGGCCTCAAGAAAGCGTTTTTTTTCGGCTGTTGTAAGAGTGTTTTTCATAGAGGGTCAGGCTGATTTATGAAGGAGTTATGGTAGCATCCGCTACCTGGAATGTCAACGAAAGGAACTGATTATAACTTGTTTAAAATAAAAGGGTTGTGAAGTTTCGAGATGCCTTCTTGATAGGGAGCAAGGATCCAGGGCTATTTCTTGCTCGCAGGACAGGAAGAACAATCCCCGGCGCAGGACGAAGGGGACGATGCCGGCTTGCTCTGGCTTGTGCTGGACGAAGAATGGCTGTTGTCCTTCTGGGCCGCCTCCTTGTAGCCCTTGGATCGATAATCGGTCTGATAAAAACCGCTCCCTTTAAAAAGAACCCCCGCCCCGCCTGAGATGATCCGTTCGGCCTTGGCCTTCCCGCACTTAGGACATTTTTTGACGGCCTTTTCGGTCATGGTCTGATACTTCTCGAACCGGTGACCGCATGCCCCGCATTCGTACTCATAAGTCGGCATAACTCATTTTCTCCTTATATTAAAACCGCTAAGCCTCAAAGAGGCTGAGAGAGGAAAAATCCGTATCGCTTGTAATATTGATCCCGAGCCGTTTGAGCCCTTTGTCATCTCCCGAAGTCGGGATATGGGTCATATGGGCCTCGCAGCCGTTCAGTTCTTTCAATTTCGCCATTGCGATCTCGGCCGAAGGATTCGTCGCGGCGCTGATGCTGAGCGCCACCAGGATCTCGTCCAGGTTCAGACTGACCGCGTGGGAGCCCATAATGTCCTGTTTGAGACGGCCGATCGATTCGATCACGCCAAGCGACAGGAGATGGATCTGATCCGGGATGCCGGCAAGCTTTTTAACGGCATTCAGCACGAGGCTTGAAGCCGCGTGCATGAGCGGCGTGTTCTTTCCTGTCACGATCGATCCGTCCTGAAGCTCGATCGCCGCGCCGCAAAAGATCCCTTTGTTCCCGTCTCCGAACCGCTGCGCCTCTTGAGCGACCTCCCGGGCCGGAAGCACCACTCGCCGGTCCTCAAGTTTGGCGTCGAGCTCTTTCATCAAAAGTTCGGTCCTTTGCGCCGCTTCTTTCTCCACAAACCCCATCACATACTCGCAAGAATAGCGCAAATACCGCGAGATCACTTCCTGGACGGCGGCCTTACGGACGGCCTCGTCGTCCACGATCCCAAGCCCGGCGCAGTTAACTCCCATATCGGTCGGTGATTTATAGACTGCGTGATCCCCCATGATCTTTTTGAGGATCCTTTGAACCACGGGAAAGATCTCCAGATCGCGATTGTAATTCACCGTGGTTTTGTTATGAGCCTCCAGATGGAACGAATCGATCATATTGACATCGCCCAAGTCGGCGGTCGCGGCCTCATAGGCGATATTCACGGGATGTTTGAGCGGCAAATTCCAGATCGGAAAAGTCTCGAATTTCGAATAACCACTTTCAAGACCCTTGGTGTGATCGTGATAGATCTGGGAAAGACAGGTCGCGAGCTTGCCGCTGCCGGGCCCCGGGCCTGTGACGATCACGATCGGTTTTTTAGTTTCGATGTGCTCATTGGCGCCGTACCCTTCGGGACTAACGATCATCTCCACATTCGTGGGATATCCCTTCGTAAAACGGTGCGTGTAGACGCGAATGCCGCGGCGCTCCAGTTTATTCTTGAAGATCTTGGCGGCGGGTTGCTCGTCGAACCGCGTGATCACGACGGCCGTGATCCCGAGCCCCCAGGTTTTCAGATCATCGATGAGTTTAAAAGCATCGGCGTCATAAGTGATCCCGAAATCCGCACGGAGCTTCCGCCGCTCGATCGCCCCGGCATGGATGCAGAGGATGATATCGATCTTGTCTTTGAGCTTTTGCAAAAGCCGCATCTTCACATTCGGATCGTATCCGGGCAGGACACGCGCGGCATGATGATCAAAAAGGAGCTTGCCCCCGAATTCGATATAAAGCTTGTTGCTGTATTTTTTGACCCGCTTGAGAATAGCCTCGGTCTGTTCTTTCAGGTATTTGTCGTTATCAAAACCTTTTTTTTTCATAGACCCAACCCCTTCTTGCGCATCATGCCGCCTTGAAATCTCCCCTGGAATTAAACCTGGAACGGAGTGGATTTTATCACGGTCAAAGAGAATCAAGAACGGGTTAATTGGGAAAATGAAGCCGTTCAGGAACCACTGCCGGGATCATATCCCGCCAGCGTCGCGGTCACATCGCCCAGCACGGGGATCTTGACTTTCATCATAAGCGGAATGCGCCTCTCATCCATGCTCATCCATCCGCGAACCTTCCCCCTGCGGACAAAGAATCCTTCGAAGAGGATGATGGGCTCCATCTCAACCGCCTGAAAAACGCCGACACCGTCGAGTTTCATTTCTTTGATCTCATGCGTCAGAACTTCCAGTTCCCAATTCTTTTCATCGGCATTGACCGGGATCGTGATCTTGGAACCGGGCTTGATCTCCTGAAGCCGTATCCAGTAGCCGCAGGAGATCTGATCCTGAACATGTTTGGGAATGAACATTTCCTTCCGGCTATTATCCTTCAGGGAGTGGAACCGGCCGATATGTTCTTCCTGATCGTATACCATTTCCTCATCCTGGCGGTGGCGCCCCTCTCTCGTTTTTTTGACATATCGCAAGGAATGAAAATGTTCCGCATCGATATAGGTTTGATGGTTGGCCCGCACTTTATAGATCCATTCAAGCATGGATCGCGACCGTATGTTGATCTCAACGCGATAGGCGTCGCGTCCATTCACCTTGACGAGCTCCTTGACCTCGGACTCCGCTTCGCCCACGGTCATCCCCAGATAGGTGATCTCGAATTTCATTTTCTCTCCGAGGAACATCTTGGTGGCAGGCTTTTCCGAGGCAGGGAATGTTTTTTCCGTTTCTTTGGAAAATCCGGCGGGGATCAAAAGAATCAGCGCAAAAAAAAGAAGGCCTGTCCTTTTCATGGATCGCTTATCTTATCATGCCGGATATGCAGCGCATGACTTCGTCAGGGGGCAGATCCTTCAGGCACGCCAGGGTCTGGCACTGCTGGTTATACCGGAATTTGTAATAACAGGGGCGACACTCGAGACCTCTTTTAAAAATTGCGATGGCGTCAGGAGACGGCGGGTAAGGCCCATAAACTTCCGGAGGCACGGGTCCGTAAAAAGCCACAAGCGGAGTGTGAAGCGCGTGCGCCAAGTGCACAAGACCCCCGTCATTACCTATGAAAAGAGAGGATTTCTTGAGAACCATGGCCGTTTGGGCAAGCGTCGTTTCCCCGGCCAGTACGACCGAGGGAGGATTGATCATCGCCTGCAATTCTTCGCACAACGCCCGCTCCGAGGCACTCCCCAGAATGGCAACTCCATGGATCCCGCGTTCTTCTTGCAACCGTTTGATTAACTCCGCAAAATATTTCACCGGCCATCGCTTGAAGGAAGCGTCCTTCCCCCAGGAATCACCGCCACCGGGCGCAACCGCGAGAAAATTTCCCGGGAGAAGCTTTAACTTAACGGCGATCTCAGCTTCGATCAACGAGACCGGTTTGGGGAAAAAATATTCCAGAAAACGGTCCTCAACGGGGATCCCCGCAGCCTCGGCAAGATCGCAGTAAAAATCCACAACGGGGCGTTTCCAGAAAGCTTCAGGAAGCGGATATCGGATATTATGAAA
>CAZGCC010000010.1:0-15149 GCA_964524195.1 uncultured bacterium
GTAACATTCGCCGTCATCCCGCTCCGGAAGGAAGCAAGCTCTCTTTGCGGAGCCACATCGATCGCGTAAACATTGACATTGTTCTCGAGTTTGCTTTCGAACGCAATATGATCGACCACTCCCGGGATCATCTCCTCCCGGTACGCGTCCAGCGAGATCTGAACCGCCTGCCCGAGGCTGACAAAAGCAAGATCCGTTTCATCCACTAACGCCTCCACGATCAGCCGGTCCGAAAGAACGATCACAGGATCCGTCGTTGTAACCGTCTGTCCCGGCTCTACAGACCTGACGATGATCGTTCCATCCAGAGGCGCGAGAAGCGGGGCCGGCTGATAAGCTTCTTCCCATCGTTTTACCACTTCGGCTCCTTTGGACCGCGCGGCATCCAGCAATACCGCCCTTTCGACAGAACTCATCCGGGCCAAAACCTGCCCCTGCTTGACCTCATCACCTTCGCGCACGAGAACTTCGTCGATCCGTCCCGCGATCGGGGCCTTGATCTCGACACGGTTATAAGGTTTGACCGTCCCTGTGGCATCAACCGTGACGGACAAGTCCCCGCGCGAAACCTTCTCAGCACGGACGATCTGGAGAGAATCTTTCGCCGAGCCGCACGAGGAGAACGCCCGCACAAGGAGCAATATCCCTACAACGATCAGCCCGAGTTTTACCGGCCGCGGCCAATTATTTATTTTCATGATAAGCATCCTCCAAAGTGGCCCCCCGGGTCTTTTCCCAATTGGCCTGCTGAATAAAAACATTTGCCAAACTCTCCACATAATCCTTTTCCGCGTTCGCATTCTCCTGTTCCGCCGTGTCAAAATCCGTGAAATTCACAAGCCCGCTCGCATACTCCGCCCGGATGATCTCAGCGCGTTTTCTCGCAGCTTCCAGGAATTTCTTGCGGACCTCTACCGATTCGATCGCATCTTGATAAAGCACCCACGCTTCTGCAAGTGAGGCGATCGCCTCGTCCCGCGCGCCCAATGCCGCCCTCTCCGAAGCCTCATAATCCGCTTTCGCTTTGCGGATCGCGGCGATATTTTTCCCGCCGTTAAAGAAAGGCACCGTCACATTGACCCCAAGAAAACTTTCATCCTTCAAGTCCGAAGCCCGGCCTCCTGAATAGCCGTAGTCGTAATTACCGTCCACCTGAGGCCACACCGCGGACTGCGCCGAAACAACCGCGGCCTTGGCTGCCTCGGCCGTCTTGATAAGACGCATTACCTGGGGCGTATTTTCAGCCAGCGCAGCGTAATCTTCCTTCCCGAGTGTCACCTCGGAAAGCATTTTTTCCAGATCATCATCAATATGGACCGGAAACACGAACTCCCCGCCGCTTTCACGCGCCAGTCGTAGCGCTTCGCTTTCAAGAGACCTTTCCGTCTGCCGGACATCAAAGGCCGCTTGTCCATAGATCGCTTCCACCCTCAACGCCGAACCCAAATTCTCCCGACCCGCTTCATAGCGAAGCCGCACCAGCTCCGCGTTTTGTTTCCGCCGTTCCTCGATCAAACGGTTCGTCACAAGAAGCCTTTCCAGGCGGATCATATCGATATAAGCGGACCTCAACCGGAACCGGACTTCCGCGCTTGTTTCCACATAAGCCAGTTTCACGGCCGCAAGCTCTTTCCGGGCCTTGAGCCAGTTCCCCGTGGTTCCGAACCCGTCAAAAAGCGACTGCTGCGCCGTCACATCGAGCCCCAGAGCGTCTTGGGAGGGCGCGGTTCCGGTATTTCTGGAAATACTCCGCTCAAGTCCCCCATCCACGGATGGCAAATAGTCCCCGAAAGCAATATCGCGGCTCCGGGCGCTTGAAGTCACAAGATATCGCGCTTCCTGAAGATCGGGATTGAGACTAAGCGTCTGCCGGACAAGAGCCTCCCAGGTCAGGGGCTGAGCCTCATGAACGGTCCTGATCTGCGCCTGGGGCAAACGGACAGTAAGACATCCCCCGAGAAAGAAAGCCGCCAGAACGATCATGAATAATCCCCGGGAATGCTGCATCGTTCCTTTCTTCAAGCTTTCATTTTCAGACTGGTCGCGGAAAGTTTTTTAACAAGTTTTTCAAGAATGCTCAAATAGATCATTCGTTCTTCGGCGGTCAATGATTCAAAAAGACGCAAAGCCGTCTTGCGGCGCTGTCCCAGGATATCACTAAGGACCTTCCGTCCCCGCGCGGTGATATCCACAAAAACAAGCCGCCGGTCCTTTTCAGTGCGGCGGCGCCCCGCAAGCCCCTGTTTCACGAGACGGTCCACCATCCCGGTCACGGACGAAAGCCCCATCTTCATAAATCCGGCAAGTTCGCGCATCGGACATTCAGGCTGCTGCGTGAGATAACGAAGCACCCAGACCTGGGGCAGCGTGATGACCCCCTTGCTCAGATAATTGTTCTCATGCCGGGTCATGCCGCGCACAAGCTGTGGCAAAAGCTCCATTTCCCGGTCCACGAACGCCTCAAGACTTAACCGGCTCATGCGACCTCCATTAATTCATCATGCGAATTATTCATGTCGCGAAGTATATCAGACATTCCCGTAAAGTCATTTAAAATAGTGGAAAAAGAACCCTGAGGTTATCCGAGCTTCAGATTGCCGGCAAGATAAAGGAGGGCGTGATGGGCGACGGCAAGGCCAAACGCGCCGGTAACCGTCGGCGTGCTCCCCAGCTTGTGCCGCCTGCGGCCGCGGTCATTGTCCTGTTCTTCATTAAGGATGCGGGTTTTTTCAATCGGTTCTTCCGAGACAGGAGTATCGGAATAAATGCAGAAGATCCCTTTCTTGATCCCCCGCCGGCGGAGACGGGAGCGCACATAGCGGGCCAACGGACAGCCCGTGGTCTTAAAAAGATCGCCTGCCTTGATCGAAAAGATATTCATACGAAGTGCCGCGCCCATCGAGGAGATCACGGGGATCTTTTTCTCATGGCAGTACGCGAGGATCTGCACTTTGGGGTTCAGCGAATCCACGGCGTCGATCACAAGGTCCGGCTTCCCTTCCGTGATGCGTTCCATCGTTTCTTCCGCCGCGAATTCTTTCACCTCTTCGACTTTACAATGAGGATTGATCTGGGCAATACGCTCCTGGGCGGCCTCAGCCTTGAGCTTGCCGAGGTTCGGAGTGATCGCGAGGATATGGCGGTTGAAATTGGTCGGCTTGATCGTGTCAAAATCCACGAGCCTTAAACGGCCGATCCCGGAGCGCGCGAGAGCCTCAGTCGCGTAACCACCGACCGCGCCGATCCCGATCACCACGACAAAAGCCTTTTTGAGCCGCTCGACTTTGGCCTTACCGAGCAGAAGCTCCAAACAGAAAAGCTGTTCCATTGGCCCACACCGCTTTCTCGAGCGCGTCTTCTTCGATCCCCTTCGCGCGCCCCGCAAGATTATAGATCCCCTGAAGGGTCTCGAAATATTTCTCATCATGCACATCCGCGCCGATCTTCCCCGGCTCGGTGTACGGAAAATCCGTTTCAAGAAGCAGCCGGTCGAGCGGCACGTCCCGCATCAGCGCGATCGACTCCTCGGTGTCCCGCTGGAGGCTTTTCCACGAAAACGAAATATACCCGCCCAGTTTTAAAAATTCCTTCAGCATTTCCCGCGAACCTTGATAGGAATGGATCATGAAACGCGTCTTGGCAGGAAGGCTCCTTTTCAGAATATTCAGAAGATCACTCCATGCCCGCACACAATGGAGCGCCAGAGGCCTCGCCAGACGGCCCGCGATCTCAAGCTGACGGTGAAACACCTCCGTCTGCCGCGCGAAGTCGACATTCCGCGCCTTATCAAGCCCCGCTTCGCCAACTCCTGCGCCAGTATTTCTTTTTAAGAAACTTTCAAGCGTCGCATACCAATCCGCCGGAAGCTTCTCCGCATACCATGGATGCACCCCGAAGAACGGCACGACCCTCCCGTCCTCCCGTGCGGCCCGTTCCACCGCCGGCCAATCCTCAGGCCGGGTACCATTGCACACAAATTGCCCCACCTTCATATCCTGCGCCAAAGCTAAAATGCTCCTGCACATGATCGTGTCCGGAATATCCTGTAAATGAAGATGCATGTCAGCGAACATAACGCTCCTTAAGCGATCGCATTTTTATCGGCCTGGGGTGGCGCTTGAAAAATTCCCACATCGCATCCGTTGCGGAAATGTCCTCAGTCGTTTTCCCGAGGATCTTGTTCAGCCAGGACTTTTTGATCTCCTCTTTTGTCCCGGGCCAGGTATGGCCGCCGCCACGGATGGTGCAAAGAATTACCTCAGCATTTCCCGCGCAAGGACCATAGGTTTCGCAGGTCGCTTCTCCTTTTTGATATGTCACCCGAGACTTGGCGGGGCATTGATCCTCCGCTGTCCAGAAACCGATCACTTCTTTCGTAGAGGGATAACTCCCGCCGACAACCACCTTCTTCGGAAGCGTCGCATCACTCTTCCCGCCTTGATACGGGATCAGCCTGTCAGCCGTCCCTTGAAAGTGCATGACCGGGACCGGACGCTTTGGCATACAGGGTTCGGTCACAAGCGCCGTCGACACCGGCGCAATGGCCGCAATACGCTCTGAGGATTCACAGGCAAGCCGGTAAGAGATCATGCCGCCCATGGAAATGCCGGTCGAGTAGATACGGTCCTTATCGATATTGAATTTCGCTTCCAGCTGATCGAGCATCCGGTTGATGAACCCGACATCATCGATATTCTGTTTGTAAGCTTCGCCCCCGCCCGCCTTGCCGGAATTCCAGCTTCCCTGCATCTTCCCGAACCGTTTCTTGCCCGTCCCTTGAGGATAGACCACAATGAAACCTTCCCGGTCGGCTTTTGCATTCATCCCGCTTTGCTCACGGACATTCCCGGCATTCCCGCCCCCACCGTGGAACACCATCACAACCGGCACCGCAGTCTTCCCGTTATAAGAAACCGGCACATGAACATCACAGGTTCTTTCCAGGCCCTGGTGCATCAAAGAGATAGTCACCACGCCGGTCTTCGCCTGCTCGACAGCCAGCTTCTGTTCTTCTCGCTGCTGCTTCCGCTCCCGGGCCTTGTCAGCGAATGTGCCCGCCATCGCCGGAGGCAGAAAAACCCCCAACAAAAAAACGGCCGGAAAAAGGTAACTCCTTGCTTTCATAAGGCATTCCTTTGACTCTTTTTTAAAACACAGCAGAACCCGGATAGTGATAACTTTCGAAAGGATTGTATCCCGCCCGAGGGGTCGCGTCCACTCTTGCGGCACTAAGGTTGTCTCCCGTCTCTGGCAACCTGGCCGGCAGGAAATAAAAAAGGCCCGGAAGCTTTCGCCGCCGGGCCTTTTTAGTACTTCAGTTGTGTCTTAGATCTTCACAACATTCGAGGCTTGGTCGCCCTTGGGGCCTTGGGTCACATCGAACTGAACCGATGCGCCTTCGTCCAAAGACTTGTATCCTTCGCCCTGGATCGCGGTGTGATGCACGAAGACATCAGCGCCACCATCACGGGAAATGAATCCAAAACCTTTTTCGTTGTTGAACCACTTTACTTTTCCAGTAACCATTTGAGTGTACTCCTTTCACTAGAATTATAGTAACGCATGACAAGTTCAACCTTCACTACGGATAAAATATCCACCTGGTGCAGTTGGAACCAGCCCGTCCCTTCCCCCCTTCCGGGAATCCGGGAACAGGGTAAAAACAAAAAAACCGCAAGGCCCACTTTCTGACCTCGCGGTGCAAATTGTGTTCTACCTCATAGCCTACTACGGCGCCACTATGGCCTAGATTCATCCCGTTGTCAAAGCTTATTATCCCTTATTCGTAATATTCCGGTAAGAAAAATTGCCGGATCCTTCCGGCGAGAGAGTAATGCTCTCGTCCGATCCGAACCCACAGCTTACGGCTAAAGACTACAAGCTATCGCTTTGCGGCCATGCTGGACTTTAAGGCCGTGGTTCCAGAGGTGTTTGCGGGTCTCGTTCACGATCACGCCGTTCAGCAAAATGAGGGACACTAGGTTCGGAAGGGCCATGAACGCATTCGCGATATCGGCAAAGACCCAGACCGCGGGCATGCTGACCACGGAACCGACCATGACGGCGACGACCCACAGCCACCGGTAAGGCAGCACCGCGCCATGGCCAAAAAGATACTCGATCGCACGCTCGCCGTAATAGGACCAACCGAGGATAGTCGAAAAAACAAAGGTTAAAAGACCCGCACATAAAATGACGGGGCCAAACACCGGGATATCCGCGAACGCCGCTTTGGTGAGCGTTGCGCCGCTCAGTCCCTGGACCCAATCCCCGGAGCTCACAAGCACAAGGCCTGTCATGGCGCACACCACGACCGTGTCCCAGAATGTTCCGGTCGAAGAGACAAGAGCCTGCTCGACGGGATTTTTCGTTTTTGCGGCTGCGGCCACGATCGGAGCGCTGCCCAGCCCTGATTCATTGGAGAAAAGTCCGCGCGCTACGCCGTAACGTACGACATCACGGATGCCCGCACCGACGAACCCGCCAATGGCCGCCTGTCCGTTAAAAGCGCCGCTCAAGATCACGCTTAGAGTGTGCGGAATGCTCTGCCAGTGCATGCAAAGGATAATAAGACATCCCCCGCAATAGCTGATCGCCATGAAAGGGACCAGTTTCTCGCAAACCCTGGAAATGGATTTGATGCCGCCTAAAATGACAAGCGCCGTAACAATGGTCATGACCGCGCCGCTGATCCAGGGTGAGATGTGGAAGGTCTCCTGAACAAGGGACGCGATCGAGTTGGATTGAACCGTATTGCCGATCCCGAACGCGGCAATGGCCGTGAACGCGGCGAAACAGGCCGCCATCCATTTCGACTTGAGACCAAGCCGCATGACATACATCGGCCCGCCCGCAAAATGACCCTTGCTCGTTTTGATACGATACTTGATCGAGAGAACCGCTTCTCCGTATTTTGTCGCGATCCCGAAAACACCCGTAAGCCACATCCAGAGCACCGCCCCGGGCCCTCCCATCGCGATCGCGGTCGCAACCCCGACGATATTGCCCGTTCCCATGGTCGCCGCCAAGGCGGTCGTGAGCGCCCCGAAATGCCCGACATCCCCGCGGCCATCGCCGGTTTTCTTCAAAGACAAACGAATGGCGGGCCAGATGTACTTCTGGATCCACTTCAGGCGGATCGTCAGAAAAACATGTGTGCCGAAAAGCAGGATGATGAGCGGCCAGCCCCAGAGGATATCGCTGACAGCATTAAGGATCTTCACTAAGGAACCTTTCTTTTTAAATAAAAATTACCATCTTAGACCTTCCCGTAAAGCCTGGCACGCTGAGCCTTAAGGTTTGTATCGGAAAGATAATCATCAAGAGTAATATCCCGGCGGTCGATCATGCCGCGCGGCGTGAGCTCAATGATGCGATTGGCCACGGTCTGAACGAATTGATGGTCATGCGAGGAAAAAAGCACGGTACCGTTAAAACTCTCGAGGCCTTTGTTTAGCGAAGTAATAGATTCCAGGTCCAGATGGTTCGTCGGTTCGTCCAGGATCAGCACATTGGCGCCCACAAGCATCATGCGCGAGAGCATGCAGCGCACCCGCTCTCCGCCGGAAAGAACTGACGCTTTTTTGAGTGATTCTTCACCGGAAAAAAGCATTCGCCCGAGAAACCCGCGGATAAAATTCTCATCCGTTTCTTTTGAAAACTGCCGCAACCAATCGACCAGACTCAGATCGGTTTTTTCAAAATATTTTCCATTCTCTTTGGGATAATAGGCGCGCGTGGTGGATGCCCCCCACTTGAACAACCCTTGATCCGCCTCAAGTTCTCCCATTAGCACCTGAAAAAGCGTGGTCTTGACACGGTCAAGCGGCCCAAGGAACGCGATCTTCTCGCCCTTGTCTACCCGGAGATCCAGCCCCTTGAACATGATCTCCCCTTCGACCGACTTCTCCAGGCCTTCGATCTCCAGGAGGTCGTTACCGGAATCCTTTTCGAATTTGAACGCGACATAGGGATATTTACGGGAGGACGGTTTAATATCTTCGAGCGTTAATTTCTCCAGAAGTTTTTTACGGGAGGTGGCCTGGCGGGCTTTCGACGCGTTCGCGCTGAACCTGGCAATAAAAGCCTGGAGTTCCTTGCGCCGCGCCTCTGTATCCTTGTTGGCCTCTTGCTTTTGCCGGAGCGCGAGCTGGCTCGATTCCATCCAGAAAGAAAAATTTCCGGTGAAAAGCTGGATCTTGCCGTAATCGATATCGGCAATATGGGTACAGACCCGGTCGAGAAAATGGCGGTCATGGGATACAACGATAGCCGTGTTCTTGAAATCATAGAGGAAATCTTCAAGCCACATGCAGGTCTCGACATCGAGATGGTTCGTGGGTTCGTCAAGGAGCAGGACATCGGGATTCCCGAAAAGAGCCTGCGCCAGAAGCACACGCACCTTTTCGCTCGCCTCGAGCTGTTTCATGGGGACCTGGTGCATCGCATCCGGGATCCCGAGATTGCTTAAAAGTTTCGCGGCCTCGGGTTCGGCATCCCAGCCGCTCATGTCCGCGAATTCATGTTCAAGTTCCGCGGTGCGAATGCCGTCCGCGTCCGAAAAATCGGGTTTGGCGTAAAGGGTATCTTTTTCCTTGATGATGTTATAAAGGCGCTCATGGCCCATGATGACGGTCGTCAGGACCGTGAACTCGTCAAACGCGAACTGGTCCTGCTTGAGGAACGAGATCCGCTCGTTCTTGCCCGCCGCAACGGATCCGGCGTTGGATTCGATCAGACCCGCGAGGATCTTCAGGAAGGTGGATTTCCCCGAGCCATTGGCCCCGATCAGGCCGTAGCAATTCCCGGGCGTGAACATGATATTCACATTCTCGAAAAGAACCCGTTTCCCATATTGGAGTGTGACGCCGTTCGCTGAGATCATGATCTGGATTCCCGTTGTCCAAAATAAAAGCTGCTTCGCGATGCAGGATGACTCTAACGCGGAGAAATCGGAATGGGCCCACTTTAACTCAAAAACAAACCTCTGTGAAATCTACGGAGGCTAATTTCTCTTAAAACTTTTTCCCAACAGTTTCCAAAATCCCTGCTTGGGTCTATTTGCGCGCTCAAGAATATCGATCTCAGCAGGGTCAAGCCAAATCCCCTGACATTTACTGCAAGTATCCACGGTTAAATCGGTATTTTTGAAAGAAGTTATTTTTTTCATCTTGATGCTGCAACAGGGGCAATTGCCGTGCTTGGCATCAAGTTCCTGATCCATCTTGCTTCCCAATGACGGGGAATCCACGATTTCAATTTCCTCAGACAAATACTTGTCCAACTCGCCCCTGTCCAACCATACGCCGCCACAAACAAAACATTTATCAACTTCAAGGTCGAAGGCCAAACCAGCTCCCTGCAACTCCTTCACTTCAGAAGTCTTTCTGCTCGTGATAGCCGTTTTTTGTAACTTACCCAAACATTTAGGACAGTCCACAAAGCCTCCCTAGTCTTCTTTCCTGATTATCCGCAATAAATTTCTAAAGAAAAGAGCATGTTTTTCGCCTAAAGACAAATTCTTCTCTTCGAGTTGGTCAATTTCGGTGCTATCAAGCCACATTCCTTTACATTTCTCACAAACATCGATCATCAGCTTGGCCTTATCAGGGGCTGGTTTTTTAACCATCGTTTTCTGGCATCTAGGGCAAAGACCGGCTTTTTTATTTAAATCCTTATATCGATCTACCTTTTGAGAATTTAAAATGATGAGTTTTTCTGCAAGATATTGCTCCAATTCATTCACATCAAACCAAACGCCATTGCATTCAAGGCACTGGTCTAATTCCAGTTCCGTAGTCCTCTCTGCGTCATTCAGAATATCGCCTCCATATTCCGGGCGAGTAACAATCTTGACCTTCACTAAGGTTCCTTCGCATTTAGGACATTTCATGGTCACTTTCCTTTCTGGATAATTTCAAAATCTTAAAACCCTTATCGGCATTATACTTCTTTCATTTATCTTCTTTTACAGAAATCGTCTAACCACTGTACCTGTTCAGCCTGAATGCTCGAACATTAAAATTATACCCTTACCATTATGGACATACTAGAAAGATTTCCGGACCGACAATGAAATGTTATATTTCATTACTGGATGGATTGTTTTGCGTAGTTCTATTTTGATTCTGAAAATGCTTTCTGAATTTCCTGCAACAGGCCTTCTAGCTCGGCTTCATTCTGGGCCGCGCCGTATTTGCCTCCGGTTTCTTCAGCCATCCGGGCCAGCGTCTGTTCATCGGTCCCCACGCGCGCCATGATCTTGCGATCGCCAAATTTCGGGTCGTTCACAGGGAATGGAACAAGCCCCTTTGTACCAAGCGCAACGGTGTGGACAGTGATATGATCCTGGGACGCTATATCAATAGCGGTCAACGGATCCAGATGACCGCTGTTATTCACGCCGTCCGTAAGGAGAATGATCGCTTTTTTATTTCCCGTATAGCCGGAAAGTTCCTTTGACGCTTCAAAAACGGCATCGCCGATCGAAGTGCCGTCTTCCTTGCTCAATCCCCAGTGGATGCCTTCAAGAGCTTTTACGACCTCGCTCTTCGATTGAGTGAGCGGACTGATGCCGATCACATCTTTTGAAAAACATTTGAGCCCGATCATCATATCATTATTTTTCTGCAGAAAATTTGAGAGGGCCTTCTTGGCGGAGGCAAGACGGTTTTGAGGCTGCATGTCTTCCGCCATCATGGAGCCCGAGATATCCAGCAAAATGATCAGCGCCGGTTTGTCTGTTTTAATGCCGGCAGACGGAACTTTCATTCCATGCCGTCTGGAAAACTCGGCGAGAAGATCCGCCCTGGTTTTTCCGGCAGGACCCTCCACATGGATCCTAAGCGGCTTTGAAGCAAGAAGTATGGGGTGCATAGGGATATTTTCCCCTGGATCTTCCGCGATGGAAGCTTTCACAATACCCGGATCGATCACCAGATCACCGCTATAGATCGGGGAAAGGACCATTTCCCGGGGCGATGCTTTGACATATCTTTTCCCGTTCAAAACTACCACTTCCCGGGGAACCTCTTTGGACATCTTTGTCTGCTCGATCCAAAAACCCCTGAAATGCCCCTCGGATTTCAGTCCTTCATACCGGGTATTGTAGCGAGTGTATAAATTGTAACTTAATTTGATCTTCTCATTAACCGACACGGCAGTTTTATCGCTTGTGACTTCTAGGATTATATTAGTGTCCGACAGCGGCAAAAACTGCCCCTCAGCGACATTGTCCTCAACGGGAAGGGCTGTGCCCGCCCCAGACTGGTGCCGTGTGATGGGCGGACCGGATTTTTTCATCAGGTATCCCGCAGCAAACAAAACGATGATGACCGCCGCTATCAAAAAAATAACGGCATTGGAATTCCGGTTGGGTTCTTTTTCCGTCAAATATCCCATCATGGTCCTCTTGATTTTTACGCTCTGGCTGCCGACCGCCCAAGGGATAGAATTAGTATAATACTAGCAAAAGTTTATTTTTTGGAAAGAACTCCCACGGTCAAAGAGCTTTCCGGCCGGGTTTAGCGTTTCGCTATGTCCCGCTCTCAGCAACCAAAGTGAGAAACAGACCTTTTGACACCCAATCCCGAAAGCCTCTTTTCCCAAAATCAGCGATCTTCCATTCGCCGTTTTCTTTAACCATAGAAATACGCTCGTCTGCAACAACCTTGCTTCCTGAATATACCAGGCAAGAGGCCATCGCATCATTTCTGTCTTTCAAAATTTTGGTTACCTCAATACGCAGCTCGGGATGTTCCTTTTTCGGCATATAAACCTTCAGATAATCTTTCTGGATTTGAACATCATTGCCAAAGAGGCCTTGGAAATGGGGCGACAACCGGCCATAGACTTCTTCGAGTTGATTATTTTTTAAGGATGAAAAGAATTTGTCGACTGTTTCGGTTATCGCTTTATCCTCAGCCTTTTCGTCAACCGCCTCAGTTGTCGATTTATTCTCCGCGTTAACGATTCCATTTCTTTCACTGACTGATTGGGCATGCGGATTCATATTTCTTGAAATCGCCACACCTCCCAGTATGGCAAGTCCTAACAATATATAAATAAAAATTCTGGAGCTCTTTTTCCTTCCACATTATCCCGACATGTATCTGCATTATCCCGACTTATTTCTTTGTCCTTCAAAGCCGCGAGCACAATGACCCCAAGCAGGTTGAAGATTCCGAATAACCCCCAAATGGCCGGATGCCCCTTCGCTTTTGCGTAATACATCAATCCAAAGATCAATAGAATAGTTCCCGCCCAGAAAAGCAAGGGGTGCAGAGAACCAGCGCATTGCATTACAAGGCCTGGAAAGCCGAAGATCAGACTTTTATTGTTATACTCTTTAATCATAGACCCCCCTTATGTTTTTAAAAAATCGCGCAATAACACCTACAGCTAAGCCTCTTTAGCATAATCCTAGCATTAATTTATTTCTTGGGTAAAACTGCGGCAATAGCGGCAAGAGTTGGGGCGGAGACGGGGCCGCGGAAGACGAGCGAAAGGCGACGGTCGGTAATGTCCTCCACGGTTCGCGCCATTTCGATATCAACCGAATAAACGAGCTGCGCCTTAATGATGGGAGGATCATTTGAAATTTTTTCTTTAAGCGCGGGATCTTTTTCGACTAGGGCGATCACATCCTTGTAGCGGCTGCCGTAAAGATCCATGAGCGACTGCACGACTTCCCTTTCGAGCCCCGCACGCGCAGCCACGATCTCAGCCCGCTCGGCGATGGCCCCGCTGCCGTAGACCGTGAATTTTTCTTTTTCATAGATCCTGTGGATGCGGTTCATACAATCCTCGGCCACTTTCCGGTAGGTCGTATACTTGCCTCCGACCACGAAGATGACTCCGGACTGCGAACTGTAGAAAAGGTGCTTGCGCGAAACTTTGCGCGGTGAGCCGCCCTTGCGGATCAACGGCCGGAGCCCCGCAAAGGTTGAAAGGATCTTCCCATGGCTGAAATCAAGCGCCGGAAAGACGCGTTTCGATTCGCGCACGAGATATTCGATATCCTCTTCTTCGACCTTCACTTTATCGGGGCTCGCGACATAATCCGTGTCCGTCGTGCCGATCAGGGAATTCCCCATCCAGGGGATGACGAAGAAGATGCGCCGGTCGCTTTGCGAGCCGATCAGAACAGCATGTTTTGAGATCTCGCCTTGATAAACAATATGAATACCTTTGGTGGTACGGACTTTTTTCTTCGCGTTCGGAATATCAAGACGCAAAAGTTTATTGGTCCAGGGCCCCGCGGCGCAAATGACCCGCTTCGCGCGGACTTCGAATTCCTTGATCCCGAGCATGTCATGCGCTCTGACGCCCGCTACCCGGCCGTTCTCTTTGATGAAAGAGATCGCCTTTACATAGTTGGCAACATGCGCGCCATACTGGGCTGCCATCAGGACATTCTCAAGGCAAAGCCGGGCGTCATCCATCTGCGCGTCATAATAAAGCACGCCGCCTTTCAGACCCTTTTGTTCAATGCCAGGTTCAAGAGCGATCACTTCTTCGCGCGAAAGGTTCTTGCGCGGCTTTACCCGGTATTTCCCCGCGAGCAGGTCATAAAGAAAAACGCCAAACTGCATCATCCAGAGCGGCCGTTTGTCGCCTTCATAGACCGGGATCACGAATGGTAGCGGCTTCACCAGATGCGGCGCGACTTCAAGCTGGATATGCCGTTCCCTTAAGGATTCATAGACGAGATCGACTTCAAGATTCTCAAGATAACGGATGCCGCCGTGGATGAGCTTGGTGGATTTGCTCGAAGTGCCGCTCGCAAAATCGCCTTTTTCCAGAAGCGCGACCTTCATCCCGCGCTTGGCCGCAAGATGCGCGATCGCGGCGCCGTTGATCCCGCCGCCGATCACCAAAAGATCGTACGGCATCCGCTTGAGGCGCTCGATATCGCGGATCATGCGAGCATCGCCCTGTGGACCGCCTTGAGCCATCCCTGATAAAGCCGGGCGCGTTTCCCGGGCTTCATTTTGGGAGAAAAGATCCGGTCCACCTGATGCTGTTTTTTGAGGTCATGACTTTTTCTCCAGAGCCCCATCGTGACGCCGGCCAGATGCGCCACACCGCGCGCCGTCAACTCGATCACTTTGGGACGAACGATCTTCGAACCCAGGATGTCGGCCTGGAATTGCATCAGCAAATCATTCTTGCACGCGCCGCCGTCGACTTTCAGTTCATGGATCCGGCCATTCAAAGCTTTTTGCATGATGTCAAAAACATCCCGGCTTTGATAAGCGATCGCTTCAAGGCAAGCGCGAATGATATGGGACATCGTAGTCCCGCGTGTGATCCCGCAGATGAGCCCGCGCGCATCGCTTTTCCAATAAGGCGCGCCTAACCCTACGAAGGCCGGAACAACGAAAACGCCTTCCGTATCTTTTAACCCCGCAGCGGCTTTTTCACTTTCCGCGGATCTTTGGATGATCTTGAGACCGTCGCGCAGCCACTGAACGACCGCACCCCCGATGAATACCGCACCCTCGAGCGCGTAAACAGACCGTCCTTTGAAATCGCACGCAAGCGTCGTAAGAAGTCCTTCCTTCGAATAAACAAGTTTCTTGCCGGTATTCATCATAATGAAACAACCCGTGCCATAAGTGTTCTTGCTAGTCCCGGCTTCATAACACCCCTGACCGTAAAGCGCGGCCTGTTGATCCCCCATCACGGCCGCTATGGGGATCCCGTCCGGAAGTCCGGCGACATTGCGCGTGGTCCCGAAGACCGATCCCGAGACCTGAAGTCCCGGCAGGACTTTGGCGGGAACTCCGAAGATATTGAGAAGCTCCGGGTCCCATTTCTTTGTTTTGATATTGAGAAGCAGAGTGCGTGAGGCATTCGTAAGATCGGTCACATGCGACCGGCCGGCCGTGAGTTTCCAGATGAGCCAGCTATCGATCGTCCCGAACGCGATCTTTCCTGTCGCTGCTCTTTTCCGGAGACCGGGGACATGGTCGAGAAGCCACTTGATCTTGGTGCCGGAAAAATAAGGATCCAGCACAAGACCGGTCTTCTTATGAATAACGGGTTCGTGTTTCTTGAGCGAGCGACATGCTTCCGAAGTGCGGCGGCATTGCCAGACAATAGCGCGATGAACAGGCCTTGAGGTCGCGCGGTCCCACAGGACGGTG
>CAZGCC010000010.1:15159-16336 GCA_964524195.1 uncultured bacterium
GCGTTGCCACGTTCGGCCGCCGCTTTGGCCTCAGGCACGTTGTCCAGAATCCATTTGATCTTGGGCCCGCTGAAATAGGTGGCCACGGGCAGGCCGGTTTTCAACCGAAAGCGGTCCGGGCCGCCGTCCGCCATGAGTTCCTTGCAAATCTCATGAGTGCGGGTGCACTGCCACACGATGGCGTTGCACACGGGCTCGCCCGTTGTCCTGTCCCACACGACGGTGGTTTCCCGCTGGTTCGTGATGCCGATAGCAAGGATCTCTCCCGGCAATATCTTGCTTTTCCGGACCGTTTCACGGATCACGGTCTCACACGATCGCCAGATCTCCTGGGCGTCGTGCTCCACCCAGCCGGGTTTGGGGAAATACTGTTTGAATTCGCGATAGGCGCTCGCCACCGTTCTGCCGTGCCTGTCGAACAGAATGGCCCGGGAGCCCGTCGTTCCCTGATCAATGGCTAATATTGTTTCGCGCTTTTTCAAAGTTTGAGATCTCAAATTTGAGATTTGCGATTGACTGACTTAAGTCAGGTCATCCAGCACTTTGGTCGTGACGATGAAATTGGCGTTCTTGAGCCGCAGGAGGTTCCTTCCCCGAAGCGCCCAACGGAGTGTTTTCAGGAATTCAGGACGATCGGAGATATGGACCAAGCAGCCCCGGTACGCGACGCTGATCTGACCGCGTTCTTCGGAAACCACGAGCGCGATCGAATCGGTTTTTTCGGTGATCCCGATCGCGGCGCGATGGCGTGTGCCGAAATTCGGTGCGAGATCCGTGAGCGAAGCAAGCGGCAGGATCCCTTTCACAGTCTGGATGCGGCCTTTATGGACCACGAGCGCGCCGTCATGCACCGGCGAAGTCGTCAGAAAAAGCGGGACCAGGATCTCGGATCTGATCTCGGCATCGAACGGCATGCCGCCTTTCATAAAGGGACGGAGCGGCTGTTTGCGCTGGAGAATGATAAGCGCGCCAACCTTGCGCGACGCCATCCGCTCCATCGCAGACCAGATCTCCAGAAGATAATGCGGAAGTTGCGGCGTTTTCCGGAAAAGATTGCCCAGCCTTTCAGCGACCCAAAGGATCCCGGAGGCCGCGATGTCGATGCAAAGAAGACCTCCGGCCAGGATCAAAGCCACGATCCCGATCATACGCACAACGGATGGATCCAGCGGAGGCA
>CAZGCC010000010.1:16436-29415 GCA_964524195.1 uncultured bacterium
CGCTCGAGGACTTCTTTGACGGATTGTAAAGTGCACCCGCTGTAGATCTTGTCCCCGATCCGGACATTGGGTCCTTTACCGCATTTTTCAAAACAGAAAGTCCCTTTAATCCCGACAAGATCCTTGAGGTTTTCTTCCGCGACATATTTCACAAGCCCATGCAGGATATTCTCCGAACCCCGGGTATGGCATCCCGTTCCCACACAGACCTCGACATTAACACGCTCTGAAGTCCCGCCTTTAACAAGAGGAAGTCCTTTGGAGGTAAAACGCCTCCGGCTCTGATATTTCGTATGAAGCAGATGGTGCGCCTTTTCACCGCCGATCTCCCCAAGATGCCCGGCGTACAAACGGACGATCTCGGGATTTTCCTGGGACTTGTGCGTCCGCATCATCTTGTCCGCATCGTAAAGACCGCGGGCGCGTTTGCGTCGAGCGTCACCGCTCACCGCCACGGGTTGTCCCGCACCGCCTACGCAACCTCCCGGACAGGCCATGACCTCGATCAGGTGATACCGGCTATTCCCGGCCTTGACCTGTTCGCACACCCTTCTGGCGTTGGCCAGACCGTGCACCACTGCGAGATGGAATGTTTTTCCATCCAGAGTGATGCTGGCTTCGCGCAACCCCTCCTCCCCGCGCACCTCCCGGAATTCCACATTTAAAAGCGGCTGCCCCGTCACTTTTTCAGCCACATAGCGAAGCACGGCTTCCGTCACCCCCCCGGAATTCCCGAAGATCACGCCAGCCCCAGTCGTTTCACCAAAGGGACGGTCGAATTCCCGGGACTTCAGCTGATCAAAACAGATCCCGCGCTCCTGGATCATCTGCGCCAATTCCTGCGTCGTCAGGACATGGTCCACATCGGGATTGTTCGCTTGCGAGAATTCGGGACGCTTGGCTTCAAACTTCTTTGCCGTACACGGCATCACCGAAACCACGACCAGATCGCGGCGCGCAAGCTTGTTCTTTTTCACAAGCACTTCTTTGGCCACAGCCCCGAACATCTGCTGGGGTGAGCGGCAGCTCGAGAGATTCTTGAAAAGTTCGGGATAGTACTGCTCGGCGAACTTGATCCAGGCTGGGCAGCATGAGGTGAACTGCGGCAACACAGAACCTTCCCGGACTTTCTTCAAGAATTCCTCGGCTTCTTCCACGACCGTCAAGTCCGCGGCAAAACATGTATCGTAGACCTCATCGAACCCCATCATTTTAAGGGCGCTTACCATTTTCCCGGTCGAAAGGCTTCCCGGCGCGAGCCCGAATTCTTCTCCGAGCGCAACACGGACCGCCGGAGCGATCTGAACCACCACTTTTTTCTGGGGATCATGCACATCCCGCCAGACCTCGGAGACTTCCGAACGCGGCGTCAGGGCTCCGGTGGGACACACGCGCGCGCATTGTCCGCAATTAACACATTCCACTTGGGCAAGATCCTTGCCGAAGGCGGGCATCACACAAGCCTTGTGCCCGCGGTGGGCGAAATCGATCGCGCCGATCCCCTGGATCTCCGCGCACATGCGGACACAATCGCCGCAAAGAATGCACTTGTTGGGATTGCGGGTGATCGAAGGCGAAGAAAAATCCGGAGCCAGATCCTTGTGGACCTGACGGAAACGGACTTTCTCGATCCCGAAATTCTTGGAAAGCGTCTGGAGTTTGCAGACCGTGTTCTTGTAACAGGTTGTGCAGTTCTGTTCATGGCCGGCGAGCAGGAGCTCCAGCGCCACTTTGCGCATTTTGCGGACTTCCGCCGTGCTTGTATGGACCTTCAGCCCTGCCTCCGGGAGCGTGGAACACGAAGCGACGATCCCCCGCCCTTCCACCTCCACGATACATAAGCGGCACGCGCCGTAGATACTCAATTCCGAATGATAACAGAATGTCGGGATCTCGATCCCTCCTTTGCGAACGACCTCCAGAAGGTTCCGCTCCCCGTTGACCGGGAATTCCATTCCATCGACCAGGATCGTTTTGACCGTTTCCATCAGGACACCACCACGACCGCGTTGAATTTACAGGTCCGCGCACAGGCTCCGCACTTGATACAAAGCGCCGCGTTGATCGTATGGGCCTGCTTTTTCTCACCCGAGATCGCGGACACCGGACAAACCTTCACACACATCCCGCAACCCCGGCATTGGGCCGCAACGATCTCGGGACGGGCCAGCGCCTTGCACTCGCCTGTCGGGCACCATTTATCACGCACATGCTGTTCATATTCCTCCCGGAAATAACGCATCGTCGAAAGCACCGGACTCGGCGCGGTCTTCCCCAAACCGCAAAGCGAACCTTTCTGCACCACTTCCGCGAGCTCCCGCATGAGATCAAGCGTTTCCATGGTCGCGCGGCCCTCCGTAATATCATCCAGAAGCGATAACATCTGCTTCGTCCCCTCGCGGCACAACACGCATTTGCCGCAGGATTCATTTTGAGTGAATTGCATGAAGTAACGCGCCACGCTGACCATGCAGGTGTCTCGGTTCATCACCACGAGCCCTCCGGAACCGATCATCGCACCGACCTTTCGAAGCGATTCATATTCTAAAGGAAGGTCCAGATGTTCCGGTGTCAGACAGCCGCCCGAAGGCCCGCCGATCTGGACCGCTTTTAAACCATCCTTCATAATTCTGCCTTTGGCATCCGTGACGCCGCCGCCGATATCAAAAATGATCTCCCGGAGCGTTGTTCCGAACGGCACTTCGATCAGCCCTGTGTTCGCGACATGTCCGGTCAGGGCAAAGGTCTTTGTGCCCGCGGAATTCGCAACCCCGATCTTGCGGAATTCACCCGGTCCCATCTGAAAGATAAGCGGCACGCTCGCAAGCGTCTCAACATTGTTGATCGCGGTCGGTTTACCCCAAAGACCCTGCTGGGCCGGAAAGGGCGGTTTGGGACGAGGCATCCCGCGGCAACCTTCCACAGAAGCCATGAGCGCCGTTTCTTCGCCGCAAACGAACGCTCCAGCGCCCTCAACGACCCTGCAATTAAAATTAAATCCCGTTCCAAAAAGATTTTCCCCGAGCATGCCGGCCTTCTGAGCGCAATCCACGGCCTTCCGCATGTTCTCGACAGCAAGAGGGTATTCAGCACGGACATAAATGATGCCTTCCGAGGCGCCAATCGCGTACGCCCCTATCGTCATGCCTTCCAGAACACTGTGCGGATTCCCTTCCATCACGCTGCGATCCATGAAAGCCCCTGGATCACCTTCATCCCCGTTACAGATCAGATACTTGAGAGGCCCGGGCTGAACTCGCGTAAGGTCCCATTTCTTCCCCGTCAGGAATCCTCCGCCTCCCCGGCCGCGAAGCCCCGATGCGAGCATTTCTTGGCATACCTGTTCGGGCGTCAGCATGGCCAACACCCGTTTGGCTGATTCATAGCCATCATGCGCAAAATACTCCTCAATACTTTCCGGATCGATCACGCCGCAAAGCTTCAGGACTGAGCGCGTCTGTTTCTTGTAAAAGGGGATCTCCGCCTGCTGCGGACATTTCACGCGAGTAGCGGGATCCGTGTACAGAAGCCGGTCGACGAGTTCTTTTTTAACAAGTGTCCGCTCCACGATCTCCGGGACATCTTCTGCCTTCACCCGCACATAAAGAACGCCGCCGGGCTCCACGGTCACAAGCGGTCCCATCTGGCAGAACCCCTGACAACCGCTTTTCGAGGTCCGGTAGGTGTTCGAAAGGTCCGGGGAGGCAAGCGTCTCCGCAAAAGATTCGACGACTTCAAATCCTGCTTTTTTTATTTCAAGAACAAACGCAGCGTAGACCTTCAGCGCTCCGTTAGCGCGACAGGCGGTCCCGGCACACACGGTCACCTTCCGGACATCCTCAGCCCCCCGCCCGCCCGGAACTTTCACGGCCACGCTAAGATGCTCGTGCATTTTTTTCCTCCTCCGCGATGAGTGAATCAACAAGGGCGACGGCCTTTTCGGGAGTCATTTGACCATAAATATCGTTGTTGACCACAAGTACCGGCGCAAGACCGCAAGCCCCCAGGCATGAAACGGTCTCAACCGTGAAAAGCATGTCATCGGTCGTGATCCTGGATTCACTCAGCCCCAGCTTTTCACGAAGTTTATCGAGGATGCCTGTCGAACGCTTGACATGACATGCCGTCCCGTCGCAAAGACGGATGAGATACTTCCCTTTCGGCTGCAGTGTAAAATGAGAGTAGAATGTCGCGACGCCGTAGATCCGAGCGGGCGGAATCCCGAGCATCTCGGCAATATAGAGAAGCACTTCCTCAGGAAGATAGCGGTACTCATCCTGCACCTTCTGCAAAATCGCGATCAGATTCGATGCTTCATACTGATATTGGTCGAGGATTTCGCCGACTTTCTGGAACTTCCGGAATAAAATGGCTTTGGGCATCGTAGTATCTCCTTCAGGAAACAATGGAAGTTCCGGGCTGTGCATTTTCCGGGGAGGTGCTCACATCTTCCAGCACCGTTTGCATCACTTTCGATTTAGACCTGTCGAGCTTCACGGAAAGCACGGCTAGCCCCTCCGCAAGATCTTCGTTCTGAACCACTACATGATCAGGAAGTACAAGTTTTACCGGCGCAAAATTCCAGATACCTTTGATGCCAGCCTGGATCATCTTTTCGGCTATGTCCTGCGCGCATTCCGCTGGCACAGCCAGGATCCCTATCTGGATCTTCATTCGTTCTGCCATGACAGAAAATTCATCGACCGGAAGAACATGCACTTCGTTGATCGTCTGGTGGGTCTTGGCAGGGTCGGCATCAAATGCCAGAACGATCCTTACACCATACTGTTCAAAGCCCCTGTACCCCAAAAGCGCTGAACCGAGATTTCCGGTTCCAACCAAAAACGCGTCCGTGATATTGTTCCACCCCAGATGGTCCTCGATTGCCTTGATCAATTCATAGATGTCGTACCCCACACCAGACTTTCCTGTGATCGGAAGAGGATCAAAATCTTTTCGAACCACGATCGCCTCAAATCCAAGAGATTTGGCAAGAAAAGTCGCTGATACGGTCTTTTGGCCGGTCGCAGTCAAATCTTTGAGAATTCTCAGATAGGAAGGCATTCTCCGGACCGATGGATAGCTCAGTATTTTTTTGCTTCCTAGTGTCATCTCAGCCTCCAATGAATCATAAATTTACGGCTTTTTAATTTGACAGATATTTTTATATCGATATACTTACATCGATATTTGCATATCGAAGTATACCTATTTCTATTTTTTTGTCAACTATCTATTTTATTTTTTTTGCACAGGTTTTAGACTAGCCCAAAAAAAAGGGAGGCATCATGGAAAAACCCGGGAATGAAAAAACGCTCTGGGAGTTGCTCTGGGAATATGATCCAAATGGTCTTCTCGTCGTGGATCTTGAGATGCGGATTCGCCTCGTCAATCCGGCGCTCTGCTCCATGTTCCAAACGATCTCTAAGAACATCGTCGGCCGCCACGCCCGAGACCTCCGGGGCGACACCCAAGACCTCAAAGACGCATGGGACACCAGCACGGTCATCCGCGCCAAAGAAAATCATTATCCAGACCATGGGCTTCATGTCCGGGAGGTCATTTTTCCTCTCAAAAGCCACAAACTCATCGCATGCATCGTAGTCGACACCACCCATGAATGGAAGCAACAGGAAGAACTTCACAAGATCAAGGATCAAACGATCCAACGCGTTAATGAAGTGGTCGACAAACAGATGAAGGTCGCACAAGAGATCGCCAGCCTTCTGGGCGAGACCACCGCGAACACCAAGGTCAGCCTGCTGCAGCTTCTCAAAACACTGGAACGAGAATGAGCTATGGCCCTTTTCTACGATGTCTATGAGACCAGCCTCAGAAAAACCGGCGAGGAACTTTGCGGAGATAAAGTCAAAATCCATAAAGAGGCCGGAAGAACCCTGGTTGTTCTTTCGGATGGATTAGGAAGCGGGGTCAAGGCGAACATCCTCGCAACGCTCACTACCGAGATCGTCATGACCATGCTTCGTAGCGATATTCCCCTTAAAGAGATCATCCGGACGATCCTCGGGACGCTTCCGACATGTCAGGTCCGGAAGCTGGCTTATGCCACTTTCACGATCCTTGCCATCAATGAACGGGCCAAGACTTTCCAGGTCATGAATGTGGACAACCCTCCTTTTTTCCACATCCGAAACGGTAAAATTCTTCGGCATGAAACCCAAACCACCACCCTCTTAGGCAAACAAATCACAGCCTCCGAGGGGCCAGCCGAAAAAGGCGATTTCCTTGGAATTATTTCGGACGGAATTCTTTATGCCGGGCTTGGGAACAGCCTTAATTACGGATGGGGTTGGGACAATATCTCGATCTTTCTGGAAGAACTCTTTAAAAAGAACATCGGATTCGCCTCAGAAGCCGTACGCCCGGTCATCGACCAAACCAAGAGACTCTATGGAGGAAAGCTGGGCGACGATGCCACTTTTGTCGGAGCTCTCGTGCGGGAAAGCGCCCCACTCCATATCTTCACAGGCCCTCCGGTCGACAGAAATTCCCAGGAATTCTACATCCGTCAATTTCTTAACGCCGAAGGACGAAAAGTCATTTGCGGCGGAACTACCGCCAATCTTGTTGCGCAAATTATTGGACGCAAGATCGAAACACATTGCGATGATAATATCGGCGACATCCCCCCCCCCGGTTCTTTGGAAGGGATCGACTTGGTAACAGAAGGAATCATAACCTTATCAAAAACCCTGGAATTTATCCGGAAAGATGCTCCAAGGCCGGATCGCGAAGGCCCCGGAACAAACGCTGCCATCCTTCTGGCCGCCGAGATGATGCAGGCTGATCACATACATTTTCTCGTCGGGCAAAGCGTCAACCCCTATTACCAGAATCCTCTCCTGCCCAAGAATGTTTCGATCCGGACCAATTTGGTCAGCATGATTGCAGAGACCCTCCGGCAATATCGCAAATCCGTCGAAGTCGCGCTCTGTTGACACCCTTCAGACAGTATCGACCTCCATCAAAAACAGAAGCGCTGATCCTGAGCTTTCAGGAGCTTCCTTTCAAGCGCTTTTTCGGACGATCAGCTTCGGAAGGTATTTTTTTGAAACGGGCCAGCCGGGGGAGCCCTTGATCTGGCGAACCAAAATATCGACCGCGTCCTTCCCCATTCGCCTCAGAGGCTGACGGATGGTCGTAAGAGAAGGATCGAAACTTGCGGCCCGTTTATTATCGTCAAACCCGATCACTGGAAGAACTTTGCCGGCTGCTTTCATGGCCTTGAGCGCGCCAAACGCCAGATCGTCGTTCCCGCAGACAATCGCTTCGGGCAGATCTTTTTCGCGGAGCCATTCTTTCATCACACGGAACCCCTCCGCTTCGCTATTGGCATTCCCGGAACGGAATCTGTTTTGTTCACATGCGATCCGGTCGGCCTTCAGCACACGGATCAACCCTTTGATCTTAAGTTGGGTGTCAATGAACGGCACTTTCACTTTTTTCTTCCCGGCCCCGAACGGAACTTCCCGGGGGCCGTGCAGCATTCCGATCTTCCGGAGACCTTTCTTTGAAAGATAGCAGACGGCCTGGCGCATTCCCGCATCCGCATCCGCATAGAGACAATTGACCCGGAGCCCCGGGACCGGATCATTCACGACCAGCACGCGAGGATGCGCTCCTGCTTCAATAAGTTTAGCAACCGAGGGATGGATCCAGCGCCATGTGAGGATCAATAGCCCGTCCAGTTCATGACAACAAAGTATTTCATCCAGGCTCTTGTATGGACGCTTCGGCATCATGACGATCTTGAGTCTCCCGCCTGCCGATTTAATACGCGGCACGATCCCGCTGAGAAGTCCTTGGTGGTAATTGGAATGAAAAATATCTTTGGAAGGGGTGGTCAGGATGCCAAAAACAAGGGGGCGCTTTTTTTTCTGGATCTTATTCATTGGAACAGGAATTTCAAAAACCCGTCAGCAAGACGAGGGCTCACGCGCCGGCCTCGGCAACTTCTAAAGAAATGGCCTTCCAGACATCGGAGGTTTCATCGTATTGGGCTTCGATCGTGACATTATCATTTTTGCGGATCTCTTTGAGGGAGCTCACCCCGGAAAAAACCGTGGCATCATCGACAAGGATCTCTTCCTTCTCTTCTGCTTCCGTGATGGGATCGATCTCGCTGATCGTGATCGTGCGGGCTTTCACATCTATTTTCTGCACTTCCCCGTCAAACCACTCCGCGCGAAGCGCGCCCGAAAAAGACATCATCAAAGCCAGAACCAGTGACAAGATCTTGAGAGTTTTCATAGGTATAGGATACTCTAAAAAGGCGTTAACCGACAATCAATAAATGGCAGGCCTTGGGAAGATTATGAGCCAATGAACGGAGCACATCCCCGCGCAAGAGATTGATAAGCGCGCTGCGCTTGGTTGCGCCGATCGCGACCGTTTTGACATCGAGGGCCTGAGCCGCGCGGGCGATCAGCCGCCCCGGATTTTCCCCTATCTGCCAGATCGGAACTGCGGTGATCCCCAACTTTTCCATTTCTTCCTGAGCCTTCGTAAGTACCTGCACCGACTCCCGTGAAGGCTCGATCTCGGTCGGCAACTCGGGCGATGGAGGCGTTTCTTCGACATAACTCAAATAAACCGAGTTCTCCCCCATAGCCTTGACATGCAAAGCCGCTTCTTCAAGCAATATAGGATTGACCGAGCGGAGCGCGACCATCGCAGTGCTCTTATAAAGCGAGGAAAGCTCCTTGGCTTCGGCAACTGTAAGAACATTCACCGTCGAAGCAAGTTCCGGCTCCACAACCGGCACGATCATTTTGGCGACATAGCGAAGAGCGAGCCCCACTCCCAGAATGGTCAGCACAAAGAAAAGAGCTTCCTTCTTCTGGATCGCGATCGTCACTTCGATGAAAAGCGTGATGATCGCGCCTGTGGCCAAAAGAACGCGTTCCCAGAGCTTCAGACGGATCGAAAAATTGGTGGCACTCGTTGCCAGATTGAGCGCGATAGCACCCACAACACCTATCGCGTAAAGCGCCGCCAAGTGGACAACATCTTTTTCAACGATCAGGACGATGATCGGCACGAGGGTCGCGATGATGAGAGGTAGAACGGGCATGCCAAAACGATTGAGCTTCGCGAACGCGGGAGGAAGCTCACGATCCTTGGACAAGGCGAATTGAATGCTCACAAGACCCATGATGGCGGTATTCCCCGCGGAAAGAAGCAGCAACCCAAAAATGATCGAGATCACGGTCCCATACCAAGGCCCGATATAATAGTTACCAAGCGCCCGGAGCATATCCTCCGTATGACCGGTCAATCCCGGGATCGCGTTCATCGCAACTCCCAGAAGAAAGGTCAAAAGCGCCACTTCGATCATGACCGGAAGGATCGCGCGACGGGAAGTTTTTTTGACTGGCTCCACCATCACGCCGGTCATGTTGGCAATGGCCTCGACCCCGGAAAGGGCGAGCACGATACCCACAAAAACCGGCCAATTCTTCATAAACCCGCCGGTCGGCATGCTTAATTCGACATGGGGCAAATGTGGGATCGTTGAGAAAAAGAGAACTGCGGCAACAATGGACGCGAACACCGCGATCACAGCCGCAACAACTCCTCCTTTTGAAGGACCGACCCAATTCATGACCCCGATCCCAAGGATCGCACATACCGCCCACAGTTCGGGGTTAGGAACATTAAAATAATGGAAAGCTTCCAACACGCTTAGCGAGACGGTCACTACATAATCAGCGATCAGAAGGAAAGCCCCTATGACGGCAAGCGTCTGGGAACGGTGCTTGACCGAGGAGTAAACGCCGCCGCCGTCAGGATAACTGCGGCAAATGATCGTATAGCAGATCCCCACCAATACGACCAGGACGGACATGAGCCCGAGGAAGAACCAGGAAGCATGGCCGGCAAGAGCAAAGGCGATCCCGAGAACATACGCCTTGGAGGTGCCCCAGTCGCCATAGAGCATGGCGCCGGCGTGATACCATTTGAGTTCGCGGGGTCTCTCGACCCGTTTGATCATCGTTACCATAAGAAGTTTCTAATATAGCAGAAGCCGACAGACAATCAATAGGCGCCTAGTCTCTTTGTTTTTTCCGAATTTCCGTTAAAACAAAATTTGAGTGGAATTTTCACGGCATTCCGCTATCATATGCATCCATTCGCATATAAATCCTTCGAGAACCTTATTCGGATTCGAAAACAAAAGATAATTATTAGCTTAAGCTCTGCATTTCCTTGTCATTCCCCCGAATGATCTACAAGACTTGAGTTATTAATTCAACAGGAGACCTATGAAAAAACTTCTTACACGATTCTCTTTTCTAAGCACGATTTTTCTTTGGCAGGGCGCCGCATGGGCCAGCGAAGCGGACCTCAAGATCCCGGATCTCCATGAGGGGCACTTTGCCATGTTCGGCGGTCTTTCGGGCTTTCAGATCCTTCTTTACGGTGCCCTCGTGATCCTTGGAACCGTCGGTGTTTCTCTTTATCAGTTCATGAAGGTCAAATCACTTCCGGCCCACAAGTCCATGCTGGACATCGCGGAAACGATCTTCCAAACCTGCAAGACTTACCTTAAACAGCAGATCAAATTCCTTGCGATCCTGTTCGCGATCATCGCGTGCGCAATGTCCTATTATTTCCTGGGGCTCAAGCACGAACCTCTGACAACGCTGGGATTGGTTCTCCTTTTTTCGGTGATTGGCATGGGAGGCTCAGCTCTGGTGGCGTACTACGGGATCCGCGTTAATACCTACGCCAACGCAAGAACCGCATTCGCTTCCCTGCGCGGAAAACCCTGGGATGTGGTCAATATCCCTATGCGTTCCGGAATGTCCGTCGGCCTTTTCCTGATCTCGGTCGAGCTTGTCATGATGGTGATCATCCTGCTCTTCGTACCTCGCGACATCGTCGGATACTGCTTTTTGGGGTTTGCCATCGGAGAATCGCTTGGGGCGAGTGCGCTAAGGATCGCGGGAGGCATTTTCACCAAGATCGCCGACATTGGCTCCGACCTCATGAAGATCGTCTTCAAAGTGAAAGAAGATGATCCGCGGAATCCTGGCGTCATCGCCGACTGCACGGGCGATAATGCCGGCGACTCGGTGGGGCCGACGGCCGACGGTTTCGAGACTTACGGCGTGACCGGCGTCGCGCTGATCTCGTTCATCACCCTCGCGATCAAAGATCCCTCACTTCAGGCAAAGCTCATCGTCTGGATCTTCGCCATGCGCTTTTTGATGGATTTTATGTCGGGGGTTGCATACTTCATTAACCAGGCCATCTCCGAACACAAATACAAAGGTTTGAAAGAATTTAATTTTGAGGAGCCGCTTACGCGCCTGATCCAGATCGCTTCGGCCCTCTGCATCACCACTTCGTTCGGGATGTCGTACCTCCTCGTGGGCGACCTTCCCGACCCGACGCTCTGGTGGAAGCTTGCCTCGATCATCACTTGCGGAACTTTGGCGGCTTACCTCATTCCGGAATTCACCAAGATCTTCACCTCCTCCCACTCGAAGCATGTTCAGGAGATCGTCACCGCTTCGCGCGAAGGCGGCGCATCGCTCACGATCCTCTCAGGCCTCGTGGCGGGTTACTTTTCAGCGTTCTGGAAGGGCATCCTCATCGCGGGCCTGATGTTCGGGGCCTACTTGATCGCGGGAACGGGGCTCCAGAACATCATGCCGCATGCCTCGATCTTCGCCTTCGGCCTTGTGGCTTATGGTTTTCTTTGCATGGGACCGGTCAATATCGCGGTGGATTCCTACGGCCCCGTGACGGATAACGCCCAATCGATCTTTGAACTCGCCCAGACGGAATCGATCCCCGGGATCGAGAAAGAGATCGAGAAAGATTTCGGGTTCAAGCCTGATTTTAAAATGGGCAAACACTATCTGGAAGCCAACGACTCGGCAGGCAACACCTTTAAAGCCACCGCCAAACCGGTGTTGATCGGAACAGCCGTCGCCGGCGCAACGACAATGATCTTCTCGATCATCCTGCTTCTTCAGCAACACCTCCAGGAGGCCGCCGTCACCGCTGCAAAAGTGGGAGTACTCGTTCCCGCGAATGTCGGAGAGATGCTGCTCAACGAAAAACTTTCCCTCACGGCCGCGCCGATCCTCTTGGGGATCTTATGCGGCGGCGCTGTGATCTTCTGGTTCTGCGGCGCTTCCATTCAGGCCGTGGCCACCGGGGCCTATTCGGCGGTTGAGTACATCAAAAAAAACCTGAATCTTGATAAGAAAGAGGCCGATCGCGCAGATTCGATCAAGGTCGTGCAGATCTGCACCGAGTACGCTCAAAAAGGGATGTGGAATATTTTCGTCGGGCTGCTCATGCTCACGCTCGCCTTTGCGATGTTCGATCCCTTCTTCTTCATTGCCTACCTGATCGCCATCGCTACTTTCGGGCTTTTCCAAGCGATGTTCATGGCCAACGCGGGCGGCTCGTGGGATAACGCGAAGAAGGTCGTTGAAGTCGATCTGGGAGAGAGAAACACACCACTTCATGCCGCAACCGTCATCGGTGACACGGTGGGCGATCCTTTCAAGGACACCACTTCGGTGTCGCTCAATCCGATCATCAAGTTCTCGACGCTCTTCGGCATGCTTGCCGTCGAGATCGCGATCAAGATGAACCCAGCCACAACCCGTATCAGCGGAGTGGTCTTCTTCGTTATAGGCCTGGTCTTTGTCTGGACATCTTTTTACAGCATGCGGATCCCGCAGCTGAAGACTCCGCTCGCGACAGAAAAAGCAGTTATTGTTTAGGAAGCACTCACAAAAAAAGCGCCCCGCCTTTTTAAAGGCGGGGCGCTTTTTTTTGGATCACTCTCGAAATCTTAGTAACTGATCACCGTGATCGCAATATAGACCGCAAGAAGCAATCCCCCGACCCACCGCTTTAAATGGTCCCCACTCAACCAAGCGCCGGCGCGAAAGAATAAAAGAACCATCATCATCGCGGGAAAATAAAGGGT
>CAZGCC010000011.1:0-5444 GCA_964524195.1 uncultured bacterium
GTTCTTATCGATGCCGATGTGAGCCGTGAACGGCGCAAAGAAGTGATCGACCAGCTTGCCGCACAACGTATTCTGCAGGGGTATGTGGACCATGCGGCTGCCAACAGTTCAAGAGAAGGGAATTCATGACTTATCGATTAACGACGCTTGAGAGTGGATTGCGGGTGCTGACGGTTCCGATGGCGAACCGGGAGTCCGCGGCCGTGGCGGTCTGGGTGAAGGCAGGGGGGCGCTATGAGCCTAAAAAGATCTCGGGGATCTCTCATTTTCTGGAGCACATGATGTTCAAGGGGACGCCGACCCGGAACACGCGGCAGATCAAAGAAGAGATCGAAGGCGTGGGCGGGGTTTTGAACGCGTTTACGGGCGAGGAGATGACCTGCTATTTCGCGAAGCTTTTGAAGCAATATTATCCCCGGGCGCTCGAGGTTCTTTCGGATATGGTGCTTCATGCTACTGTGCCGGCGGATGAACTTGCCAAAGAGAGGACCGTGATCCTCGAAGAGATCAAAATGTACGGAGATCTTCCTTCGCATCAGGTCCACGATCTGATGGGAGAGCTTTTGTGGCCGAACCAGCCGCTTGGCCGGACGCTTTCAGGTCCTCCGGAGACGGTTTCCAGGATGACCCGTTCCGAGATCCTTCAGTATAAAAAGAATTATTACCATAACGGCAATATCCTGGTTTCGGTTTCGGGGGATGTCGACCATGATGAAGTCCTGGCGCGGGTTGCCTCGATCTATCCGGCGCGCCCGCTGAAAAGATCGGCCACCTTTGTGGCCGCAAAAAGCGAACAGACCCAACCCCGCACGCATTTCTTTGCCAAAAAGACCGAGCAGACGCATTTGGTGATCGGGCTTCACGCTTTCCCGCGCACGCATCCGGACCGTTACAAGCTGGGACTTTTGCATGTCATGCTGGGCGCCAATATGTCGAGCCGTCTTTTTGAAGAAGTGCGCGAAAAGCGGGGTCTTGCCTACGAGATCAAATCCGGCATCTCCTCTTTTCAGGATACCGGGGCTTTTACGGTGTCCGCGGGCGTCGAGACGGAAAAAACCGCACGGGCGGTTGCGGTGATCCTGAAAGAACTCGGGAAGGTCGCCAAGAATTTCGTCAAAGAGGGCGAACTGCGCCGGGCCAAGGATTATTTTATGAGCCAGGTTTCTTTGGGCGTGGAAGATACGCTGGATCATCTGTTGTGGGCCGGGGAAAAAGCGCTTTGTTCAGGGGAATTGCCGGATAAAGTCCGGATCCGCCAGGAGATCGAGACCGTGACTTTGGAGGATATCCGCGATGTCGCGAAACGGATCTTCCGCACCCGGAATCTGAATCTTTCGCTGATCGGACCCGTTTCTGAGAAAATGAAGAAAGAAATCGAAAAAAATCTTGTGATCGAAGGAGCTTAGGAAGAACGCCATGAAGAAAATAATGATCGCTCCGAGTTTGCTTTCCGCGGATTTCAGCCGTTTGGCCGAAGAGATCCGGGAGGTTGAAAAAGCTGGCTGCGATGCTCTCCATATCGATGTGATGGATGGGCATTTTGTGCCGAATATTACGATCGGTCCCGTGGTAGTGAGCGCGATCCGGAAGGTCACGGAACTGCCGCTTGATGTTCATTTGATGATCGATGATCCTCTCCGTTATATCAGCGATTTCAGAAAGGCCGGAGCGGATTGGATCACGATCCATGTGGAAGCGGAGAAAGATGCCGCCGGGGCGATTCGCGCGATCAAGACGCTTGGCGCTAAAGCGGGTCTTTCGCTTCGTCCCAAAACTTCTGTTGAAGAGCTGGTTCCTTACCTCAGCGAGCTTGATTTGATCCTTGTGATGTCCGTCGAGCCGGGTTTTGGCGGACAGTCTTTTATGCCCGATCAGATTGCGAAGATTCATGCGCTGCGGCCGAAATTCAAAGGGCTTATTTCCATTGATGGGGGCATCGATCCGAAGACAGCCCCAGTCGCCTTGGAAGCGGGGGTAGATCTCCTGGTTGCCGGCAGCGCTATCTTTGGAAAACCGGACAGGGCTAAGGCGATCCTGGAACTTCGGGAAGCCTCGAATAAGATCTAATAATGCATCCTTCCAAGATCCGTAATTTCTCCATTATCGCGCATATTGACCATGGGAAGTCCACGCTCGCGGACCGTTTGCTTCTTCATACCGGCGCGATCAGTAAACGCGAATTTCGCGACCAGATCCTGGATGATATGGATCTTGAGCGAGAACGGGGTATTACCATCAAGGCGCGGGCGGTGCGCATTCATTACAAGAATTATTGGCTCAATCTGATCGATACCCCCGGCCACATCGATTTCACCTACGAGGTTTCCAAAAGCCTCGCCGCTTGCGAAGGCGTGCTCCTGCTTGTCGACGCGGGTCAGGGGATCCAGGCTCAGACCGTCACGAATCTCTATCTGGCGATGGAACGAAATCTTACGATCATCCCGATCATCACCAAGATCGATCTTCCGACCGCAGAACCTGATCGCGTTCGGGATGAGGTGAAAGAATTCCTCGGGATCGATGCCAAAGACATTATTTTTTCAAGCGCCAAAACCGGAGAAGGCGCCGAAGAAATTTTGCAGGCCATTATCGACAAGATCCCGCCGCCCAAGGGCGATCCGGAAAAACCGCTTAAGGCGCTGATCTTTGATTCCAAGTATGACAGCTATCAGGGTGTGGTGGCTTATTTCCGTATTTTTGACGGGAAACTCCATGCGCACGACCAGGTTTTGATGATGCAAACAGGTACTCCTCATGAGATCGATCAGATCGGGATCTTCAGTCCCGATCCGGAACCTGTGGAGGAATTGAGCGCGGGGTCGGTCGGTTATCTGAACGCCAATATCAAGGATATTTCCGAAGTGAAGATCGGGGACACGCTGACGCTTGCCACAAATCCGGCCTCGGAGCCTTTGCCGGGATACCAGGATGTGAAGCCGATGGTGTTTTGCGGACTTTATCCGATCCAAGCCAAGGACTTCACGCTTTTGCGCGACGCCCTTGCGAAGCTCCGATTGAATGATTCGTCTTTTGTGTATGAGCCCGAATCCTCGGCGTCCCTGGGGCACGGGTACCGCTGCGGATTTTTAGGGCTGCTGCACATGGATATCATTAAAGAACGGCTCGAGAGAGAATTCAATCTGGAGCTGATCATTACGGCGCCGAGTGTGGTGTATAAGGTTCTTACGACCAAAGGAGAGATCCTGGAGCTTGATAATCCGACCAAATTGCCGCCGGTGCAGCAGATCGAGATCATGGAGGAGCCGTACATCCGTGCGCATGTGATGATCCCCGCGACCGCGCTGGGCGTGATCATGCAGCTATGCCAAGACCGGCGGGGAACCTATAAGAGCACGGAGTATCTCGATGCCAAGCGCGTGATGCTGACTTACGAGATCCCTCTCTCAGAGGTCGTGATGGATTTTTATGACAAGATCAAGTCGCTCACCTCCGGCTATGGGTCGCTTAATTACGAATTTATCGGGCATAAGCCCTCCGACCTTGTTAAAATGGACATCCTGATCAACGGGGAGCCGGTCGATGCTTTGGCGGTCATCACCTGGAAAGAAAAGGCTTATCCTCGAGGCAAGGCGCTCGTGGAGAAGCTTAAAGAAGTGATCCCGCGGCAAATGTTCGAGGTGGTGATCCAGGCGGCGATTGGTGCGAAGATCATTTCCCGGGACTCGATCGCCGCGATCAAAAAGAATGTGACCGCTAAATGTTACGGCGGCGATATCACGCGCAAACGCAAGCTCTGGGAAAAGCAAAAGGAAGGCAAGAAGCGCATGAAAAAGATCGGGAAGGTGGATCTTCCTCAAGAAGCATTCATTAGCATCCTGAAGGTGGAATAATATGGAACCGTCTTTTTTTCAAATGGCTCAAAAATACATGTGGATCGTTCCCGTCGCGCTGCTTTTGGCTTTCGTGTATCGCGCGAAACTGGCGCATGAGTGGCGATTTGCCCGCACCGATACGAAACGGTGGCTCTTTGAGAAATGGAAGAATTGGGGCGAGCCGCTCCTTATCGCGGCGATTCTGGCAATTTTTATTCGCGCTTTTATTTTTGGTCCCTACAAGATCCCGACCGGTTCCATGAAGCCCACTTTTATGGAAGAAGACAAGATCTTTGTCGACAAATTGAGTTACCGTTTTCACTCTCCCGAGCGCGGAGATATCATCGTATTTAAATATCCGCTCGATCGCAAAAAAGATTTTGTAAAACGGCTCGCGGGTCTTCCCGGAGAATCGATCGAGATCCGGAAAGGGGTGCTCATGGTCGACGGGAAACCGATGACCGATCCGCCGTTTTCCAGGAACACCTATTATAATGTCGAAGGTTGGGACTATGGCAAGTCGGGCCAGGTCATTCGTGTTCCGGACGGCCATTACTTCGCTTTAGGGGACAATTCCGCCCATTCGGCCGACAGCCGCCAATGGGGATTTATCCCGAAAAGCGACTTGGTGGGTAAGGCTTTTATGATCTGGTGGCCGCCGAAACGCATCAGGCTTACGGAATAGATAGTTCTGCCGTCGCGTCTGTCCCCCCAAAGTCATTTTCCCGCTAAAATTATTCGGTTTTCATTAAATCTTCCGCGCGGATTGCCGTAAATAGATGTGCGGAGGAAACCCAAATGCAAACAGAATTATTTGATCTGCCATCACCACGAACTCTTTCAGAAGAACCTGCGGTTGCAAAAACTTCTTTTCTCGAAAAAACTTTTCTCACGCTGCGTCTGGATCAGGCGATAGGTTTGGCGCTTGTTTTACTCGTTCTTTATGTGCTGATCTATTCCTGGGGGGTTGAAAAAGGCAAGCGCTCTTCTCCGGATACGCAAGTGATCCGTTCGGTTCCTGCCGCGGTCTTTCCGGCAGAAGTTCCTCCGGCGGTTGTAGAGATGCGTTCGAAAGAGGAGGTGTCGATCGCGATGCCTAGCGCATCGCTTCCGGTTGAAGCGCCTATGACAGTCGCGGAGCTTCCAAAGCCCGTAGCGCAAGTCTCGAAGCCAGATGGGAAATTTACGATCCAGCATGTCACCTACATCACGCAGTCTGCGGCGGATCGAGAGATCCAAAAGCTTTCCAAAATGGGCTACAAGGCTTTCGTGATCCCGAGTGGTAAGCATCTTCAAGTCTGCATTGCCGCATTCCAGACTCGTCAGGAAGCTGCTGAAGGCCTCAAGCAGCTTCGAGCCAAGAAGCTTACGACGGGCGATGCGTATGTTCGCCCGATGGTTCGTTGATCCTTTGGGATTTCTGACGGGAATACCGGGCAGGCTTCGTTTTCGCTCTCCCGTAAGCCTTGTCTCGCATTCTTTTCTTAAAAGGTGACAAGGATTGCCCCAATATCAGATTCTCTGATATTGATAAGAATTGGGACTATCCTTGTCTTGCATTCTTTTCTTAAAAGGTGACAAGGATTGCCCCAATATCAGATTCTCTGATAT
>CAZGCC010000011.1:5544-14103 GCA_964524195.1 uncultured bacterium
GTGACAAGGATTGCCCCAATATCAGATTCTCTGATATTGATAAGAATTGGGACTAGCCATTTCGATTTCGCCTCGCTATAATACGCACCTCCAGCAGCCCGGCTGTTCGGAACGATCCAATTCAAACACAAAGGAGTTATTGTCTTATGTCTCAGCATCCCAGTCTGCGTTCTGACAGTGTCGGAGCCAAACACCGTAATGTTTTAAAGCGCTTTGAGCGCATCAAAAAGCTTCAGGAAACGGGGAAATGGAGTGACCGCGTAACGGCCTACAATCTTCCCAAGGTCAAATCCATGAAGATCAAGATCAAGAAGGTTAAAGAAGCGAAAGAGGGCGCCGCCGAAGGCGCTGCCGCTCCGGGCGCTGCTGCTCCTGCAGCTGCTGCCGCAAAGCCCGCGGCGGGCAAATCGACGGCCAAAGTAGCCGGCGATTCCAAGAAAGCTTAAAGGAGAAAATACGGTTCCTCTATGATCACGATCCGAAGATCCATCAAAGAAGATGACGCCTCAGTGGTCGCTCTCATCAGCGGTATCATGGATAGCGAATTTCACGATGCCAAGCATGCCTACCCGATCGAAGATGTCGAATGCATTGAGAAGGCCTATGGCGGGATCGGAGAGGCCTTCTTCGTAGCCTTGGACAATCAGTCCCGCAAAGTGGTCGGGACCGTGGCGATCAAGAAGGAGAGCTCTCGTGTTGCGCTGCTTCGCCGGCTGTTCGTTGCTCCAACGCACCGCAATCTGAAGATAGGGAAGCGATTGATTGATCGGGCTCTTGAATTCTGCCGGGAAGTTGGCTATGAGGAGGTTGTTTTTAAGACGACTTCCCGCATGTCGGGAGCGATTGATCTTTGCCGCAAAAACGGTTTTGCGCAGCGGGCCCATATTGTGCTGGGGCCGGTCGAGTTGATTAAGCTTTCGTTGAACCTTCGCGACGATTTTCATGCCGGAAAAGGGAGAGCCTGAGTTGGGACTTTTTAATAAAAAGAAAAATGCGGATACTCCGACATCGGTGCTCTCCGAATCCGAGATCCAGAAGAAGCTCTACGGCGAGTTTAATGCGGGCGAAGCCCATAGCGGGGTGCATGACCGAGAACATTTTCAGGATTCCTTGGGCCCCATGAAGACGCGTGAAATTGCTCCTGAGAAAGAGCCTCCCCAAGACCTGTTCGCTGTTCAGAAAGAAACCCTACCCGACACCGGACTTCCGTTGCATGAGGGTTTCACGCAACAAAAGCCGGCGGACCCCTCGCCGCGCTATGTGCCGCTTCAGGAATTTGAGCGAAAGCCTGTTGCTTCCTCAGAGGTAGATCCCTACTCGCGGTTCCGTTATAACCGTCCGCAAGAAAGCAGGATGGAGATGTTTATGGGCGGGATGAAAGGTTTGGGGGGGAAATTGGGGGAATGGTTTCATGTTTTTTTAGATCCCAAGAGAAGCAATCTTCGGAGGCCTTTTTATTGGGGGTTTGGGATTCTTGTTGTGGTTCTTCTCTTTCTCGGAGTGAACGCGCTTAACTCCCAGAGGGAAGAAGCCATGCGTGAGCGGTACAAGCTCCGCGGAGAAGGAGCCTCTGTCGAAGTTCCTGCCAAGGTTGCAGAGAAGGTGGCGTTGGTTTCGACTCCGGTAGTAGAACGAGAGGTAGTGATCACTCCGGCACCTGTTAGACCCAAGAAGCTTCCGACTACCGATGGAGGTGAGGCATCCTCAGCTCAAACCGGCGGACCCTTTGTGATCCAAGTTGTTACCTACCCGACCAAGCAGGATGCCGATCAGGTTGTGGGGACGCTGGCCCGTGAAGGATTTCGGGCTTTCGTAAAAGAGGACATTCGCCCCACCGGCCGCGTTTTTTATTTGGTGCTTATCGGAGGATTTCGTAGTGAAGCCGAAGCACAAGCCCAACTCCTAAAATTCCGGGCTAAGGAGATCGCACGACCCTTTCAGGATGCTTTCATCAAATCGAGCCGGTCATGAACTCTCTCTGGGACGGTTTTAACAAAAGAAAATTTCCGAGGCTTCATTTAACCTGCGAAGTTTCAGTCCAGCCGCTTGGAAAGCAGAAGACTTTTGCCGCAAGCACCGAAGATGTCGGTTTGGGGGGTGTGTCGGTTATGCTTTCGGAGGCTTTGGAACGGTTCGACCGCTGCAAGATTAGCATTGAGCTCAAAGACGGCGAGCCTCCCGTTCAGTGCACGGGGCGAAGCGTGTGGGTGATC
The DNA here is from genome assembly GCA_964524195.1 of uncultured bacterium. Taxonomy (GTDB): domain Bacteria; phylum Omnitrophota; class Omnitrophia; order Omnitrophales; family Aquincolibacteriaceae; genus Aquincolibacterium. Next base: position 7,758 of record CAZGCC010000011.1, read on the forward strand.
CCGAGCCAGGATCGTAAATCCTCAAAAAAGAATTTTGACACGGGTTTCGAATTCCTGGATATGGACGAATTCTCGCGCAAACGGTTACAGGCTTTTCTTACGCCTCCTTCCAAAAAATCCTAGAAGGTTTTTAAGCGATGGCCCAGCAATCCTCCTTTGACATTGTTTCTCAGATCGATCTTCAGGAAGTCGACAACGCCGTCAACCAAGCGAAAAAGGAACTCCAAACCCGTTTTGATTTCAAGGGGAGCAAAAGCTCCATGGAATTTTTGCGAGAGGAGAAAAAGATTCTTCTGCTTGGGGATGACGAGATGAAATTGAGAAATCTTCAGGACATCCTCAAGCTTCGGATGGCCAGTCGCAAGATCTCCCAGAAATCCATGGATTTCAAGACCCCCGAGAAGGCCTTCGACGGTTGCCTTCGCCAGGAGGTGACCTTGACGCAGGGGATCCCTCAGGACAAGGCCAAGGAGATTGTAAGGATTATTAAGGAGCTTCCCGTGAAGGTCCAGGCGGCCATTCAGGGAAATGAGATCCGGGTTACATCCAAGAGTAAAGATGACCTTCAATCGGTTATCCAGCATCTCCGAACGGCCCCCCTAACCCTTCCGGTTCAGTTCGTTAATTTTCGATAAAAGCCTCTCCCCACAGCTTAAATTGTTTTAATGGCGACGCAATTCCGAAGGGACTTTTTTTAAAGAAAAGCACCCTGTCCCCTTGTAAAATTGGGGCTTGTATGTTATTTTTTTTTCAGGTAAGTGTAGATAATTAAATAGAAACCTTAAAAACTATCATTAGCGGACGGCAATCCACTACAGGGAAGGGGGGAAGTCAGATGCAATCAGACAAAAGAAAATTCAAGCGGTTTGACGCCTACATGAGCGTGAAATTCACAGGAACCGAGTCGACATCCGTCAAGGGAGTTGGCTTGAGCCGTGATCTTTGCCGTGAAGGTCTGAAGATCAACTCGGACAAGTCGCTTCAGGAAGGGACTCAGCTGGATCTGGAAATCGCGATCCCGGACGATCCGAAGCCGATCTATAGCGCCGGAGTGATCATGTGGTCGCGTCCCTCCGAAGGGGCGGATCAAGGCTACGACCAGGGTGTCCGCTTACTGAACATGGATCCCGTTGATAAATTCCGCGTTCTGGATTATGCGTACAACCACTGGCTCGAGAATAAGGTGAGCGATTACGCGGATCCGCAAAGCGCTCAGGAGTGGTAAGGAAGGAATTCGTAAAGGTTTCTTCCAAAGCTGTTACAGATAGGTGTTGTCACAGGGGGCCCCAAAGCCCCCTGTTTTTTTTCGTCTCCCCAATGGGGCGGTCTACTTGCGGTAACATCGCGATTGATGTGGCTATAAGGTGAAGCGTCTTTCCTGCCGATAAACCTTCCATGATGAATTTTTTCTCTTTTGGAAAGAAGGTCAAGCCCGAGGTTAAAGACGGGTATTTATTGGACCCGATCCCGCTTTTTTCTTCCCTGACATCGGAGGAGCAGGCTTTGATCGAGCAACAATCCCGGCTTGTTGGTTTCAAGCGGGGTGATATCGTCTACGAAGAAGGAGGAGCGCCGGATGCTTTCTACATCATTATTTCCGGAAGGTTCCGTCTTTTCACGCGCGCGCGTGGACCCGAAAAGGAATCCACACTTCTTTACTTCTATCGAGGGGAACACTTTGGCGAGACATCGCTTCTGACCGGAAGCGTGCACAGTGCTTCAGTAGAGGCCAAGACCGACGCGGTGGCTCTGAAGATCAGCGCTGAGAGTTTCCAAAAACTTCTTCACGAGATCCCCGCGCTCTCGCTCCACCTGAGTCGTTCGCTCGGACGGCACTTGACCCGAGAAGAATTGGGATACAGTCGCCATCGTCATGAAGTCCGCATCGCGGCGTTCTATTTTTCCGCTTCGACCGAGGGAATGGCGGGATTTCTCGTTGATTTCATCAAAGCCCTCCGGGCTGAAACCCGGGGCAAAGTGCTTTTGGCCGACCTTTCCGGGAAGATGAAGGTTCTTATCCCCCCGGGATCTTTTCGCAAAGATGTCCCTGGATTCGATCTCAAGACGATGGACCCTTCCCAGGAATCCTCGATCCATCAGTCCATTAAGACGCATCAGGACGGTTTTGATCTATTATCTTTTGAAGAGAACGCGGCGCTGGATGAAGAGGAAAAAAAGTTCGTAGCGTTACTGACCTATTTGACCTACCGGTACGATTATCTTGTGGTGTGTTTGCCAGACCGAAATACGCCGGTGGCGGTTAAAGCGCTCAATTATTCGGATCGTGTCTATCTATGGGCTGAAAAAAAGACGGATGTTTTCACTTTTGCGTCACGGAAGGTCACCGAGTTGTGCCAGGATTTCGGGTTTAACAGGAATGAGATCAAGATCATTATGCCCTCCCAGGAAGGAAAAGGTCTGGCTGTCGAGGGGGCGGGTGTGGCGCCGGAGATTCATCTTTTTTCCACCCTTCCCTCGCTTCAATCCCAGCGGTATCAATATGAAAAAACGCTGACTTTTCTGGCGAAGGAGTGGTCTGAGCGGCTTGTGGGGCTGGTGTTGGGAAGCGGGTCGGCCTATGGCCTTTCGCATATCGGTGTGCTGCGCGTGCTCGAGGAAGAGAAGATCCCCGTGGATGTTCTGGCCGGTTCCAGCATCGGCGCTTTGATGGGCGGACTTTGGGCGGCGGGATATGACTCTCATGAGATCGAGAAGATCGCCAAGTCTTTCGATCGGAAGAATGTGTTCTCCAAGTTGCTTGGATTCCGCGATATCTCGGCGATCCACAGAGGATTTTTTAAAGGGGACCAGATCTCGCGTTTTCTGTCCCCGTATTTGAAAGATATGACCTTTCAGGATCTCCGGATCCCGGTCAAGATGGTCGCGACGGATCTTTTAACCTCGGAAGAGGTCGTGCTTGACTCCGGGAGTGTGCTGAGCGCTATTCGCGCTTCGATCTCGATACCCGGTTTTTTCCGTCCGCATCCTCACAAGGGGAGTTATCTCATTGACGGAGGGATCGTGGACCCGCTTCCGGTCAAGATCCTTTCCGATATGGGCGTCCGGAAGATCATCGCGGTCAATGTGCTGCCGGCCCCCAAAGACTTGATCGAGCGCAATGAGTTGCGGCGTAAGGCGTTTCATCAAGAGTTCCAGAAGCAAGGATACTGGAAGCGTATGGTGACGAAGACGCTCGATCGCATTCAGAGGCGTTATACCGCCAACATTTTCAATGTGCTTATGAACTCCATTATGTTCACGGAATTCGAGATCGCGCGTATGGAAGGAAGCGAAGCTGATATTTTTATTCATGCCGCGGTGCCGGACGCTCATTGGATCGAATTCTTCTCCGCAGATAAATTTATCAATGAAGGCGTGAAGAAGACCCGCGAGCAGCTGGCGGACATACGCCAGCTTCTGCTAGAATAAGCCATCGTTCGTTTTATCCTCAACGGAGAATGCCAAGATGAAAGAAATCGTTATTGCGGGCGCGTTCCGGACGGCGCAGGCAAAGATTGGAGGAGCTCTTAAGGATTTCACCAATCAGAGGCTGGGCGAAGTCCTGCTCCGGGGGCTTCTGGAGCGGATTTCTTTGGACCCTAAGGCTGTAGACGAAGTGATCTTTGGCTGTGTGGGCCAACAATCCGATGCGCCTAATGTCGCACGGGTTATTTCACTGATGTCGGGAATTCCTCAAGAAATGCCGGCTTTTACAGTGAACAGGAATTGCGCGTCAGGTCTTCAGGCGATCGTGAGCGCGGCCCAGACGATCCTTGCCGGAGATGCCGAAGTGATTGTAGCTGGTGGCGTGGAGGTGATGTCAGCGTCGCCTTTTATAAATCGTGATCTTCGTTTTGGGAAAAAACTCCGCGATTCCAAAATGATCGATACTCTTTGGGAAGGACTGCGGGACCCCGTGTCGGGCATGATGATGGGAGAAACGGCCGAGGTTCTGGCTGAGGAGTTCAAGATCAGCCGCGCGGATCAGGATGTGTTTGCGCTTTCGTCCCATCAAAAAGCCATCCAGGCGGTTCGGACCGGAAAATTTAAGGATGAAATCGTCCCAGTTCCGGTCTCTTCCAAATCCAAGAATAAAAAAGAGAACGGTTTTTTTGAAGAGGACGAGGGTCCCAACCTCGCGACGGATCTCAAGGTCCTCGGACAATTAGCAGCTTCATTTAAGGAAAATGGAACTGTGACCGCCGGGAACTCGTGCCAAATATCGGATGGCGCGGCGGGGGTAGTCGTGACGACGAAAGAAAAAGCCGGATCGCTAGGGCTTGAAATCCTTGCAACCCTCCGGGCATGGGCATTTACCGGGGTGGACCCTCGGCGGATGGGTATGGGGCCTGTTGATTCGACCCGGCAAGCGCTTAAAAAGGCTCAGCTTGATTTGAAGGATATCCGATTGGCAGAGATCAATGAGGCTTTTGCAGCGCAGTGTCTTGCTGTTGAGGGGTTGTTGGAGATCGATTCCGAGATCGTCAATGTGAATGGGGGGGCGATCGCGCTCGGGCATCCGGTCGGCGCGACAGGAACGCGTATTGTGGTGACCCTTTTGCATGAGATGAAGCGACGAGGTGTTGCCCTTGGTTTTGCCGGACTTTGCGTCGGAGGCGGACAGGGGGGCACTCTGATCTTTGAGCGCAGATAAGACCGGACAGGTTAAGAAAAAACTGATTCTTTCGATAATACTTTAGGCTATAATGCGGCATCGTTAAGGGCTTCCGTCCAAAAGTGAAGGGGCTTTATGCGTCTTTCTAGTTTTGGTTTTATAGTTCTTTTTTTGCTCCAGATCGGGGCTACCGTTTCTCAGAACTCCGTTGCTTCGCAAGAGGGCTCTGCTTTAACCCGGAAATCCAAGACGCAAAAGGTCCTTTCTGCCGCAGCAACTCCTCAGTCCGCGGGGGATCAGATCGTCAAGATGCTCACCCAAAAGAGTTCGAAAGTTTCAAAATACAAACTTTCAGACCCTAAAAGCGTTGTTGCCTCCAAGGCTGTTCCCTCGAAAACCGCCTCGTCTCTGAAACAGAGCTATGTGCCCCCGCCGCCGGTTCCGAGAGCTTCCGTGCCTCAGATCCGTCAGGAGATCCAGAAGATCCTCGAGTTGAATCAGAAGATCAAGAGCGTTCAGGGTGGCCGATCTGTGCAGCTTCAGCGGGTTCAGGAGCAGGCGCGCATTCACCAAAAGATCCTGAACGAACTGGAAGCTTCTCAAAAGCCGGATGCAGACCAGAAAAATCCTGCGAAGAGCGCTATTCTGGCGCAGGAAAAATTGCGTATCATCCATGAAGAAACACAACGGAACGCTCAAATGGTCAGCGAGCTTGAAGCGGGCCCGGCCCAATCCGTTTCTGGAGCAGTTTCGAAAGTAAAGACCGCTGCTTCCTGAGAAAGGCCCATGGCCCAGAAGCGTTCCGAATTTCCCTCCGATTGCGTTGAAGAGAACGGGAATTTAATCCAGGTTTTCCGGCATCGCGCTCAATTATTTGGTTCCCGCAAAGCCCTACTATATAAAGTTCGCGGAGAGTACACCGGTTCCTATAGCTGGCAGGAATGGATGAAGATCGCGCGGGAAACAGCCATGGCGCTCCATGGATTAGGCATTCGTAAGGGCGATCATGTCGGGATCTTCTCTGAGAACTGTCCAGAGTGGACCTTTGCCGATCTCGGGATCCTGAGCCTTGGCGGTGTTACGGTTCCAGTTTATCCGACGGCTTCGCTTGAAGACATCCGCTACATCATCGAACACGCCCAGCTCAAAGCTCTCTTTGTTTCAACCGAGGAGCAATACCGGAAGATCGAGGGATTCAAATCGAGGTTTCTGCCGGCGGGGATCATTCTTTTCAAGTCGGGAGGGCTAGGCGATGTCCCGAGTCTGGAGTCCTTCCGTGAGACTGGGCGCTCTCATGAATTAAGCCACGGCGATCTCTATGAACAAAGCGTCAGGAGCGTCGGCCCGGATGATCTTGCGACCATTATCTACACCTCAGGAACGACCGGCGCGCCCAAGGGCGTCATGCTCACGCACCGCAATTTTATCGCGAATTATCAGGGGGCCTGGCAGAGGATCCAGATCGATGACAAGGATTCTGTGCTTTCATTTCTTCCGCTCAGTCATGTTTTCGAGCGCTTGGGGGGCTATTACTACCAGGCCGCCTATGGGGTAACGATCGCATATGCGGAAAATCTCATGACCGTTGCCGAAGACATCCGCAAGGTCCGTCCGACCATCGTGGTGGCGGTGCCGAGATTTTACGAAAAAACATTCGCGCGGATACTCGAAGAAGTTCAAAAGGCTTCTTCCTGGAAGCGCGGGTTCTTTCATTGGGCGGTTCGCATGGGG
>CAZGCC010000011.1:14113-16571 GCA_964524195.1 uncultured bacterium
CCCGGACCGCGCAAATGAAGCTCCGCGGCCGGCGCGTCCCACTATGGCTTTCATTCTATAACCGGATCGCGAAGGCTCTGGTCTTTGGAAAGATCAAGCAAGCGATGGGTGGAAGGATCCGTTTTTTTATCTCCGGGGGAGCGCCGCTTTCAAAGGAATTGGCCCGTTTTTTTTATGCCGCGGATATCCTGATCCTGGAAGGCTATGGCCTCACGGAAACTTCGCCCGTGATTGCGGTGAATGCTGTGGACGACCTCAAGTTCGGGACTGTCGGAAAACCCATCTCAGGGATCCTGGTCAAGATCGCCGACGACGGCGAGATACTGACCTCCGGACCCTGTGTGATGAAGGGGTATTTTGATAATCCCCGCGCGACTGCGGAGTGTATTAAGGACGGATGGTTCCATACCGGGGATATTGGTCACTTCGACGAAGACGGGTTCCTTCATATCACGGATCGTAAAAAGGATATTATTGTCACCGCCGGAGGAAAGAATGTCTCGCCACAGAATATTGAGGGCCGCATCCTGGCCGACTCTCTTTTTGTTCAGGCGATCGTGCTAGGGGATAAGCGCCCTTATCTTTGCGCATTGCTTGTTCCCGAGAGGCAGGAAGTGCTTCGTTATGCCCAGGAAAAACACATCGGTGGCATGTCTTATGAGAAGCTTCTGGAACATTCCGAGATCCGTCGTTGGATCCGCGAGCGACTTGACGCGAAAATGGAGGGATTGGCCGGTTTTGAGACCGTGAAGGCTTTTATCCTCCTTCCTCAGGAGTTTACGCTTTCCGCAGGGGAGATGACGCCGACTTTGAAGGTCAAGCGCCGCGTTGTGATGAAAGAGTATCAGCAGGCGATCGATGAGCTTTATCGCAAGACGGACCATGAGTGGGGCAAGAGACAGCCGCCTCTCCGGAACGCCTGAGTTTTTATGACCTCCAAGTGGATACACGATCAATTCAAGAGTTGGGATGGTACCAAGATCTTTTACCGGTTCTATCCGCTCTCGGGAGCCCGTCATACCGTGATCATGCTTCATGGTTACGGAGAGCATTCCGGCCGTTACGAGAAGTTTCCCGAAAAGATGTATGGCATCTCCGCTCAGTTCGCAGTAATGGACTTCCGCGGAATGGGGCTCTCGGAGGGCGCTCGCGGCGATGTTAACTCTTTCGGGGACTATCTCCGGGATGTTACGGCTTTTGTGGCGCATCTCCGGAGCCGTTATTCGATCCCGCGGCAGTTCATCCTTTTCGGGCACAGCCTGGGCGGGCTCGTGGCCGTTTACTGGGCGATAGGAAACCCCGAGGCTGTTAAGATGTTGATCCTGTCTGCGCCGTTTTTGGGGCTCAGATTCTCGCGTGTCCTGGGGTTTTTAAACACCCTGATGCTCACTTTGGCGCCTCGTTTTGTCTATAAGAACCCTGTTCGCTCGCGGGCACTGAGTCGCGATCCTGTCGAGATCGAAGTTTATAAAAAAGATCCTTTGATCCTTCGCCACATCTCGGCGCGTTTGCTCGGCGAGATCATCCGGCGGATTGAGGCGCTCCGCAGACAACCGGTCCTGTCGCTCCCGTACCGGGTGCATATGATCGTTGCTGGGGAAGAGCGGATCGTGGATCCCAAGGCGTCCCGTCGCTTTTTCGACCGCCTTGTGGCTCCGCGTAAGGATTGGACGCGATTCGAAGGGCTTTTCCACGAGATCTTTAACGAGCGGGATCAGCAAAAAGTTTTCAATGTTTTGAAGACAATCATCGAAGATTGTGTATAATGCAAATTCTTCGTAAGGGCCAGTCCTGAGGGATTGCGCACGCAAGATCATAAAAAATCAAGGGCCTGTAGCTCAGCTGGTAGAGCGCTGCATTCGCATTGCAGAGGCCAGGAGTTCGACTCTCCTCAGGTCCAGATTTTTTATGATCGCTGTCCAGCCTGTAGCTCACACTTGTTTCTCTAAAAATCAATGCTGAGCAAGTGTTGTCCTGATTTCCAATATATTCAATGAAGTTAGGGCGGATGGTGCCTGCCGTCAGGCAACGAGCGCTGCACCTTCCCGCTTGCTTACGCAAGCGCATCGGCAGGTTGCAGAGGCCAGCCCTAGCTCTCTTTAAAGTTTTAGGCAATGGCAGGAGTTCGACTCTCCTCAGGTCCAGATTTTCTTGCCTCAATGGCTGTAAGGGGTTACGGCGAGCCGCCGGCCCTTCACAACCTCCCAGTATTTCGTCAGGTGTCCAATAATTGTCCAAATGCTCTACGACGGCTTGCTTGAAGCCCAGGGCGAGGTGGACATAGCGGAGGGTCATCTGAAGACTTTTATGCCCCAAGCTCCTAGGCCATGCTAAGGTCGATCCCTCTCATGATAAGCGACAATTAGATGAAATATGTCTGAGCATCGAATGGTATGCTCTAATTTACAAATGGTATATTGAATGATCGTTTATCTTTAAAGGCAGGCAGTTCACTGAA
>CAZGCC010000011.1:16581-21874 GCA_964524195.1 uncultured bacterium
CTGAAACGGAGGTGTAACCATGAATTCCTTCAAGAATGATAATCTCGAAATGCCGTTGAGCTCTGTTTGGCTTATGAATGGCATCTCGGAATACAAGGGCAGGCAGGAGCTTTATGCAAAACAGGCGCCGCAGGTCCTTGAATGCCTTCATTGAGATGGCGCTGATCGAAAGTGCAGAGTCTTCCAATCGCATCGAACGCATTGTGGAGCAGTCCAAGGAAACATATTACGAAACGCTCAACAAAAGCTCACAGCAGTGGCATGAAGCAAAACACGATGTTCTTTCGTGGTTTAATTGTTTTTTTGGCACCATTGTCGCGGCATATAAGGAGTTCGAAGAACGCGACAGCCATGCGAGCCCTGTCAGGGGAGCCAAGACCGGCATTGTCGAAGCGGCGATCAACCGACAACTCGGAGAATTTCGTATTTCTGATATCGAGCGAGAGTGCCCGAATGTAAGTCGTGTCATGATTAAATAGGTCTTTAGCCAGATGAGCAATGCCAAACAGATCAAATGCCTTGGCAAAGGCAAATCCGCCAATGGATTCGAATGGTATACTGATTCCCGGAATGGCATACCAAATAGCATTTTGTCTCAAGGCATAAATACCCCGATTTTGTTTTTACAGAGGGCTTGATTTATTTTCGCAGGGCCTTGCCAATATAGGGAACACATGCTACCTTTTCGCTATTATTTGGCTTATAAAAGAGCTTACTAAGTAAAAATGTTCTGAGATCATGCTCCTAAAAATCTAGTCAAAAGGGCGGTCTATTTAGTGAATCCGAATCATCCCATCATGAAGTTGATCGCTTCCACGGTCGTTTTCACATTCTTCGCGACGAGTCTGGGCGTTAGCCCCGATGCGTTGGCGGCTGTGCCATTTACCCTCATGTCGCAAGGTGTTGTACCGCCCGAAGTGTCTCCATCGATGTTCGGCACGCTTGCCATTCCTGCGGAACTCGGGCAAGTCACCGATTCAGTTCTGGGTGACCCTACAGCCCCGTCCTTCATTCATATCCAGTCCGCGCACGGGAATTACCAGGCTGAGAAGAACATAGAAAGACTTCTCGGCTACATCGAAAAGAACTCCTTCGTGAAGCTGATGCTTCTTGAAGGCGCCACCGACAAGCTTCAGCCTGAACTCTTCCGCCTTTTTCCGAAACACCCTGATTTCAACCGTAAGGTTACGGACAACCTCATGCAGGAAGGCTATCTTACTGGACCCGAGCGTTTTTTGATTGAAAACGCAGACCATAGACCACAGACTACAGATCACAGAAAAAAACGCACCACCCAGTCATTGCGAGCCGCGAAGACGGCGAAGCAATCTCAAAAAAGCGGGATTGCCGCGGTCGCCCTTAAAGGGCTGCCTCGCCATGACGGCAAAAACTCTTCATTCGAAGCATTTGGCATTGAGGATCTGGATGCGTATAAGAAGGATAGAGACGCGTTCATCAGTGTCGTGAAAAAAGAAAAAACAGCGGAAAAATATATCGCCTCACTCCGCGCTTCTATAGATAAGCGCTTTTCAGCGAAGCTGAATAAAGATCTCCTGAATCTCGTCCGCCGGGAAGAATCGTTCGGCTCCGGAAGCGTTTCTCTCGAGGCCTGGCTCAAAACCCTGGGCGAGGGAAGCAAGAAACATCTCAAAGTAGATCTCTTGGACGCCTTTTATCAGGATCAGTATCCCTTCCTTATCCGCTATTACCGTTTGCAGGCCATCGGTTCCAAGATCGATCAGGACAAAGCGCTCGTTGAATTAGAGGCTTTCCTTGAAGAACTTGAGAAACGGGGGATTTCCAAGGATGTTATTCAGACATTTCGGGACGGAGAATCGGGTAAGTCGGAAGGCGTACGGCGGAAAACAAGGCCGGATCGCGTAAGGCCGTACTCCGTGCAGGCGGGCGGCTACTCACCGTTGCGTCTCGCATTCGATCGATCGTTCAATAAACTCCCTAAAGATTTTTCCATGACCCAGTGGCCGGCCTGGACCCTGTATGCCCAACACATCATTTTGATGCAGGAACTCGAAGCTAAAGGGCTCCAGGAAGAGACCCTTCGACTGAAGGACAATATCCAGACAGCTTTAGCCAAGACCGTGGAGGAAAAAGAATATCTCGCCGCTTCCCGCCAGCTTTATCTTCTGAGAAGGCTTTTTTCTCTGGAATTGACGAGAAGTGAATATGAAGAGCTGAAGGACCGTTCCACGGGACGCGGGCCAAGGGCCACGGAAAAGCTCGGTTTTGATTCGTGGATCGTGGATCGTGGTGCGTGGCCCGACGCGAATGCTTTAATCGCTTCCGCGATGTCTTTCTACTCGACCGCTATTGTCCGCGAACAGCACATGTTCAGCAACGCCCTCAAACAAATGAGTGATGCCAAAGCGCAGCGTGCCGTAATCGTGGCCGGCGGATTTCACGCCGAGGGCCTCAAAAAACTCGCGCAAGATAAGAACTGCTCCTATGTCCAGATCACGCCGCGCATCAGCGAAGTCAGAAAACGCGACCATGAGATCTATCTTAAATCCATGCTGGGCGCGCGCGATGTTGAAACTTCCCAGATCGCCGCGCTTCTCGGACTTGTGGATCGCACCCAACGCGTTGCCGTGACCGGCGTTGCCGCTACCAAAGAATGGCTCCGGGGGGTTCGGAACATCGTCCTTCCGATGATCGATTCCGAAGAGTTTTCTGTTCGCTCCGGTCTTAAGCTTGTTTTTGCCAATTCTATTTTTGGTTTCCCGGAGCTTGCAACGGAAGACGGGGTACGGGATATGACGAAGAGGATCGGAACATCGTACGCCGTACCAGAAAAATCCCGCTCCGAAGTTCGCAGCGGGACTTCCGAAATGCCGGCTTTTCGAAACGGCGGGTTCTGGGGCAACGGCGAATTGTTGAAGTACACGCCTCCCGGCTCCGCGCGATCATACGGAGTTTGGCTTGCCGGCGGTAACCGTCTCGGCAAGAGCACCACTGCGATCCAATTGATCGAAAGCCAAAGCGGTTATCAAATAGTCTCCTCCGGCGGCTGTTATATCGATGTCAATTCGCATGGGGGCGTCCCGGTTATTTTCGGGAGGCGGGGGCTTGAAAATTCCACAGTTCGCTCCAGGAGCCTTGGAATAAAAAAAGTTGAATTGACCGAGGAGAAGACTCAGCCGATCGATGTTATCGTCCTGTTTGACAGTGAATACGCCCATTTTGCGAACACTGTTTCAGGCAAGGGTTTTTCAGCCGAGCCGAGCGGCATTCAAATCTTAATGCAGGAGAAAGCGGCGGCTGCGGGCGACTGGCAAGCGATCAAGCGATCTATCGAGGATGCGGTTCGTTCTTCAGAGAAACTTTCATCCTCAACGAGCCTCTCCCAGGGGGAAAAGAATGACGTGATCCCGGCGACTGTTCCGGCGGTCAATCAAGAACGGGTGAAGGAACTGGCGATGGCTGTTTCTGAAGAGGTGATGCCCTTAATAGAAGAGGCTTATAGCAGCTCGATGTCGGATGAGATGAAAAAGCTGGGTGAGGCCCTATCGACCCGGGATGGAAAAGAAATCGATTTCGTAACTATTGACTTGGTCGCGCATAGCATTAAAGGAGCGGCAGCCAATATGGGCTTTGAGCGAGTCCGATGGGTGGCTTTTGAGATTGAAAAAATGGGGAAGGCTAAAGCGGTAGATTCGCGCTTAATGCCTTTCATGGCATCGCTTACGATTGAAATGGAAGAGGCCAGGCAGGAGCTGGAGCGGAGGAAAACCGAGCGGGAACAAAAGCGGTCTGAGGTGAGGAAGCTAACGACGGAAGGCGAAAAGCAAGAAGCTAAAGGTGGGTCGCCATCCTCCCTATCTACCACAAGCCGTGGGACTGAGCCGTCCTCTGGCGGACTCCATTCGTTATCTTCGGTCGAAGGCCGGCGTTCCGAGGTGCGGGAAGCATCCTTGCCGCAAAGCGGCGTTCGTCGTTCTTTTGTAAAATCTTTCTTCGGCAAAATGACTCTTATAAAAAAGAGCCTGCTGGCAGGCGGTCTTGTGGCCGGGGTATTTCTCTCCGTTATTTTTTCTTGTGCTTATTATCAAACCAAAGCGAGTTTCGGAAGTCTGGAAAGAGTTACTGTTCAAGAAAATGCAGACAAAGCGAAAAAGATCTTTGACGCCAGATTAAGGGTCCTTGGTAATTCGGCGAAAGACTGGGGCCATTGGAATGAATCCTATCATGCGATGAAAGATATGAACGGTCCGGAACATCCTTTCGCCAAAGCTAATCTGACGGATACCGCTTTTATAAACATGAATCTGAACATGATCGTATTTCTTCGTCCCGATGGCAAGCTGGTCATCGGGAAAAATTTCGATCTTAATGAAAAAAAAGAAATACCTCTGCCGAAGGACTTAAAAGACACACTTTCACCCAGGGGTTTCTTTTTGACGGTCTCAGAAAATGTCGACAATTTGGCGGCCAGCGTTGTTTTTATGGATGGAGAAGCTTGGCTCTTGGCCTCCAATCCGATCCTCACCACGGAAGGCAAAGGTCCTTCCACGGGGACGCTTGTTTTCGGCTTGAAATTAGATTCAAGAGAGCTCAGCCGTATTGGTGACAGCTCGTATTCAAAGATCACGGTCTTTCCGCGGGGCGAGGCAAAGATCCCTGCTGATTTTCGAGAAGCCCGGTCGCATCTTGAGAATGGCGAAAAAATCTATATTGCGGCTCAGAATGAAAAGACAATTTCCGGATACTTTCTCCTAGGAGAAATCTCAAGGAAGCCCGCTCTCATAGTAAGAGCTGATTTTTCAAGGCCCATTCATGAGGCGGGTTACTCAAGCGCTATCTCGCTTTCCTTTTCGATGATTTTTGCAGGCTTAGCTTTTGGCGGTCTCTCACTTTTGTTGCTTCAAAAAGGAGTTTTGAAGCGTTTATCCCATATGTCAGACGAGATCGTGAACATCGGAAATGCGGGAGATCTTTCGAAGCGAATGACCTTTGAGGGTAATGATGAGATCGCGGATCTGACCGTCGCTATGAATAGGATGTTGGGTCAGGTCGAACAGAATGAGGAGGTGCTCCGGGCAAAGACAGCTTTACTTGAGACGCAGACGAACGCAACAAACCACGGGATTCTGGTGGCGGACGGGAATGGGAAACGGATCCTTATGAACAAACGTGTTGCGCAGCTTTTTAATGTTCCTCAGTCTATTCTTGAGGATATGGAGAACATGGCATTGCTTAAGCATGTTGTAAGTCTTACCCGGTATCCCGAGAAATTCCTTCAAAAGGTCATGTATCTCAACGATCACGCTTTTGAAAC
>CAZGCC010000011.1:21884-29149 GCA_964524195.1 uncultured bacterium
GATCACGTCAACGAGACCAGTCGTGACGAGATCGAATTCAAGAACGGGATGGTCTTGGAATGGTTTTCTGCGCCTGTGTTGGACGAGGACGGAATAAGTCATGGGCGGATCTGGACATTTCACGATATCACCGAACGGAAAACCGCTGAGGCCTCACTTCAAAAAAACCATGCTCTTCTGACCTCTCTTGCGGATAATGCGCCCGGGGCTCTTTTTCAGTTCAAGATGTCACCGGAAGGTCGCTTCAGCCTGCCTTTTGCCAGCGCGAATTTTTACGATAGCATTGGCATTAAGCCGGCAGAGTTTCAAGAGGATGCAACGGCCATGTTCAAACTCATTCACCCAGAGGATCTTAAGGGAGTTTCGGCTTCTATTCAGGAGTCGGCGCGAGCTCTGAGTCTGTGGAATCAAGAATTCCGGGTTATCCTTCCTGGGGGGAATATTGTTTGGCGCCATGCCAATTCAAGCCCCGAGATGCTGCCGGACGGCAGCATTCTTTGGCATGGATTCATTTCGGACATCACGGAACGCAAGAGGGCGGAGGATAAACTTCGGGAGATCACCGGACGCCTTCAAATGGCCACTCTTTCCGCAAAGGCAGGGGTTTGGGACTGGAATCTTCAGACGAACGAAATGATTTGGGATGACCGCATGTTGGAACTTTACGGACTCACGCGTGAGAATTTCCCGGGCGGGATCGAAGCGTGGACCAAGGGACTACATCCAGAGGACTCTGCCAGAGCGAACGAAGAATGCCAGGCCGCTTTGCGAGGAGAGCGGGAGTTTGACACAAAATTCCGTGTCCTTCGTCCTGACGGGACGGTGACCCACATCAAGGCGAACGGTCTCGTGATCCGTGATCAGGATGGAAAGCCGCTTCGGATGCTCGGCTTAAATACGGATATTACTGAACAAACGAAGGCGGAGGATGAGTTAATAGCGGCGAAGCTCGCCGCCGAAGTGGCCAATAAATTTAAATCCAGATTTTTAGCTAATTTGAGCCATGAGATCAGGACGCCTTTGAACCCCATCCTGGGGTTTGGGAGTATGATCATGGAAAGATTAAAAGAGAATGGCCAGTTATCCCCCGAGCTTGAAAAATGGTTCGGCATCATCCAGGGCAGTTCTGAACATTTACTGGCGTTGATCAATGATGTCCTTGAGGTCAGTAAAATAGAATCAGGGCAGCTTCAGCTTGCAACCAAGCCGGTTCAGATCCGCAAGCTCGTGACAACCATATTCGAGGCCTCCTCCCACAAGGCTGCCGCCAAAAAAATCAAATATCGGCTAGTGAGTTCTGTCCCTTTCGATATCAATATCCTTGGCGACGATCTGAGGATCAGGCAGATTGTTATCAACTTGCTCAATAACGCGCTGAAATTCACCCCAGCAAATGAGGGTCCTGGGACGGATCATGCCGTGACGCTTTTTCTGGATATTAAGCCGGCAGGCAGCCAGGAAAATATTGTCATCAGTGTCAAAGATACCGGGGCCGGCATATCCGAAGACGAGCTTAACGATTTATTTAAAGAGTTCGCGCAAACACGTTCCGGGCGAGGGCAAAATAGCAATGAAGGTACCGGCCTGGGATTGGCCTTATCCCGAAAGTTGGCCCACCTCATGGGCGGAGAGATCGCCGTAGAGTCTAAAGTGGGGATCGGCTCAACCTTCTCATTAACTTTTCCGGCCCTCCGCGTCCCGTCTGAAACAAAATCTCAGGAAGATCGATCGAGAGGGGAAGCCGTCGCCATCCCCGAAGACCTGGATATTGTCATCGCCGAAGATGATCGTACAAACCAAATGCTCCTGGGTGTGCTGTTAAAAAGAAATAAGCCCGGCATCGTGAATGACGGACTGGAGCTATTAAAAGAATTGTTAAAGAGATTGAACGAAAACCGGTCTCTCCCGGGCGTCATTCTTCTGGACATGCAGATGCCGAACATAGGCGGGTTGGCATTCTTGAAATTATTGGCAAAACCATTGGAACGAAAAGACTTGATCCGGTCTTTAGTCGTCCAAAAGGTCTTGAAGATAGAAGACGGCGAGTTTGTAATGAAGATCCCGGAAAAAGATTTAGAAGCCCTGCGCGGGATCCCGATTATCATGCAGACAGCCAATGTTTTGGACAATGAAAGCAAGACTTGCCTTGATCTTGGAGCAAGGGGATTTCTTTCCAAGCCATTAAATAGAAAAGAGCTTTTGTCGCTGATAGACCAAGTAGCGCGAAGGCCTTCGGCCCCAGTTCAAGAAGCAAGTGCACCCGTGAGGGGAGAATTTTCGCCTGAAAATACGCTTATATTCGCGGCTGAAGATGACCCGGCTCATGCTGAAGTATTGAGAAGGAAGCTGGAGGATAGCGGATTCCGGCAAGTTGATATCCAAGGTGACGGAAGAGCACTGATCGATTCATTGTTGGCAGCTCCTAGTTTGCCCGATGTGATCATCTTGGATTCGAATATGCCGAAGATGGGGGGGCTTGAGGTCATGAAGGAGCTTCAAACCAATCCCGCGTTGGCACATTTCAAGGGTATCCCTGTGATCTTCATGAGCGCCTATTCTGAAACGGACGAACCTGTGCTGGAAGCCTTAAGGCTTGGTGCGGCTGTTTTTGCGTCTAAATTAATGCCCAAGGAGGAGCTGCTCGTCAAAATACAGCAAACATTACAAGGCCGACCTCTTGTGGCACGACAGACTTTAATCTCAGGGACTACTTTAGGCAAGAATCTTCCTCAGGCGGTCTACACCGGCACCGAGGGCGAGGAGCGCTATCGCAGGCTCGCCGAAGACATGCCCGTCTACATAACCACATTTCTGCCGGATGGTACGCTGACCTATGTCAATGCTGCGCTTGCCAAGATGACCGGCAAGAGTGCGGAAGAATTAATCGGGCGAAATTTTCTTGACATGCTGACTCCGGAGAATCGCGCAGAGGCAATTCGGCAGCTGGGGTTGCTGACCCCGGAGCAGACGACTGAGACATATGAGCAGGAAGTCATGGCTCCGGATGGCAGTACACGGTGGCAGCAGTGGACCAACCGTGCGTTTTTTGACAATGTTGGGCGAGTGGTCCGTTTTCAGGGAGTCGGCCTGAACATTACCGAGCGCAAGCGGGCGGAGAAAGACCTGAAAGCCGTATATGAAAAGCTCGGGAAAGAACACGCAAACTTTCTTAAGATTTTCGAAACATCGCCGGTCGGGCTCCTTCTCCTTAACGAGGATGCTTTGGTCATGGAGGCCAATGGGGCTATAGCGAAAATCCTCTCGAGTACTCCCGCGAAGCTAATCGGAAAACGCGGCGGAGGCTCGTTAGGCTGTATCCACAGTTTCGAAAATCCAAAAGGCTGTGGATTCGGGAAAAACTGTCCCTTTTGTCCCTTGAGGAAGGGCGTCGAAGGTGTATTGGCGAGCGGGCAGAGCCTCCGCGACGCGGAGATCAATCTCACATTGCTCATTGATGGGAAATCGCAGTCCCGCTGGTTCAGCGTGAATGCCGAACCGGTGGAGTTCGATGGGAAGAAGAACATGATTGTCTCTCTGGATGACATTACCCAGCGCAAGGCAGTGGAGGCTCTGAACGCAAAAAGCCTGGCTATTCTTAACGAAACCGGAAGTATGGCGAAAATTGGCGGCTGGGAGCTGGATGTTGCGACAGGGGTCCCGACATGGACGGATGAAACATTCCGCATCTTTGAGATTGATCTGGCTGCTAACAAGGAACCTCGGCTGCCTGATGGAGTAAATTTCTATGCGCCATCATCCCGGCCGATCATTGAACGGGCGGTACAACGCGCCATAGAGTACGGTGAAGCGTATGACTTGGAATTGGAACTCATTACTGCAAAAGGCAATCACCGGTGGGTGCATACGACAGGAAAAGCAATTCGAGAGAATGGGAAAACGACGAGGATTTCCGGAGTTATCCAAGATGTCACCGAGCGTAAGGGGTTCGATGAGCTGTTAAAAGAAAGTGAACGGAAAAACCGTGAATTAATTGCAAAGCTTCCGGTGCCGGTGCTGGCCCATGACGCGTCGCGGAATATCGTGTATGCAAACGAGGAGGCGGTGAGGCTTTTTGGATATTCGGTGAAGGAACTTCTTGGGATGTCCTTTGCCAAATTAGGCGTTCCCGAATATGCCGCCAAAGCCCATGAGCGGTCGAAAGAACAGAAAACATCGGGGTTTTCGAGAGGGGCTGGATCTTATCATGACCGAGATGGGCGTATTTTTAGAGCGGATGTTTTAACGATGCGCAATAACGATGGGCTCACGGTCGCCGTGATGAACGACCTGACGGAGCAGATCGTGAAGATCGAGGATGATATTATCAGTTCTGCGCTCCACGACTTGAACAATGCTAGGGTCGGAATGCAGATGACTGTTCCTGAATTGTGTGAAATGTATCTGGAATCCGACCCGAAAAGTGGAGGGGTGTTTGTTGATTTTGAACGTTTAAAGACCCTGGCGGTCTCGACTCGGGAGATCAACGGTATTGTTGCAAAACTCTGGAATGCGGTCAAGGGGCAGGTGACATTCAATTATGAGGCATTGACTCTCGGCGCTCTGGCGAAAGAAATTAATGGGATGTCTTCGGCCCAGGCCGGTTCGAGATCTGTGAAGGTCGTTGTTGAGAAAGATTCTGAGGGGGTTTCCGTCTATGTGGACAGGCAAGCCTTCGAAAGAATCGTCCATAATATTGTCAAAAACGCCCTGGAAGTATCCGGAAGGGAACCGGTGGAGGTGCGGCTCAGGAAAAAGACACTGAATGCGGAAGACTTTGACGGAAAATATGTGGGCCCTTTTATTGAGAAACAGGGAGGCAGGAATTTCCGGCCCGGAAACGAGATTGCGGAGATCCTAATTTCGGACAAGGGGCCCGGCATGAATACGAATGTGCAGAAAAAGATCGGGGATGTTCGCTACACGACCAAAAAGGACGGGACCGGCATCGGCATCCGGGGGGCGATGTATCTGACGAAAAAGCTCGGAGGAGATCTTGAGTTGATCACAAAAGAAGGGGCGGGGACGACTTTTGTGGTCCGTTTGAAAGTCAGCGATCAGAAATTGTCCGAAAATGTACTTATTCCGGATGATCGGACCGGCAGTCAGTTGCGCGTTCTCGTGATCGATGACCGCGAGAAGCCCCGCGAGATCATGGTGGATTATGTTGTGGAAGGTTTCCAGATCAAGCGGGAACAGATCACGGCGCCCACGCGATACACGGATCTGCTTGAGCTCCTGGTTAAAGGGGATAAGCCGTGGGATATCGTCGTTTCGGACCAGAACCTGGACAAATCAAGCGAGTTCGGACTGTCGGAATCGATGCTGGGCTCGGATCTGATCGAGAGATTTCTCTCAATGCCCGGCGTTTTCGACGCGAAAACAACGATCCTTTTTGCCTCCGCGGCGGAGCGCGAAGACGATCGGCAAAAGATCCTCCGGATGGGCTATCCGCTTGTTGAAAAACTGTCGGGATTGAGGGCCTTCCTTGAAACCCTTTCGGAAGAATTTTTCAGATTGCATCCCGAACTCACCGACACCGCGAAGGTCGTTACCGCTCCCTCGGCCAATCGCGCAGAGGCTTCTTTGGATCGGGTGATCCGAGGCGCCGAGACTGTTTCGCCGGAAGTTCTCGCGCTGAGTCCTGAAAATCCATTCTCTTCAAAGCCGAGGGTCAGGATCCTTTTTTTTGCGGACGATGACGGAATATTGACGGCCTTGATGAAGCGGAATGTGAGAAAAATTTCAGAGAATGCCAGGGACGGCATTGGTGTTGAGATGGAAACGGTGGGAAGCGGTGAAGCTGTTCTCGCGAAAGTAAAGGAGCGGCCCGGTTATTTTAATTGTGTCATTCTGGATAATGAATTTTATGCGAATGAAAAAGTGAACGGTGAAAAATTGACCGGGTTTAATGTGGGACGGATATTAAGGGAGCAAAAATATGCCGGGAAGATTTTCTTGTTGTCGGAGTTGGTGCGTGAGAATCCCGTTTTCGAAGATCCGGAGGAAAAAATAAAGTCCCCGACATTTGACGGCGTGTTGGGCAGGCCGGTGGATCGTGATGTGCTGCAGCAGCAAATCTTCGATCCTCTTTTTGAAGAAGCAAAGGCCGGGAAAATGCTGCCTTCGGTTGTAGACGCAAGAAAACCGGAGGTCGTGTCCAATGCGGCAAAAAAGAACGCCGCATCAGCCTCGGAAAAACATCCGGTTTCCGCTGTTGTATCGAATGAAGCGAGCTCTCATGTGATCAGGATTTTGCTTGCTGATGATGAGGATATGATCAGCCGATTGGCCAAGCTTTCCGCAAAAAAAGCAATGAATTCCAGCGGAGGTCGATGGACAGCGGAGGTCGATACCGTTGATTCCGGCGAGAAGGCGCTAAAGGCTATCGAGACAAAAGGGGTCGGTTACTATGATAGCGTTGTCCTGGATAATAGTTTTGGCGAAAAAGGTCAGATCGACGGCAAAACGCTTGGGCAGAAGCTCGTGGAAAAGATGGGGTATAAGGGAAGGTTGATCCTTTGTTCAGGAGCCGCACATGAGGGGCTGGAACATTGGTTCAGTGGCCAACTCCAAAAACCGTTTTCCAGGGACGATTTAATCGCGACGGTTGTTACGCCTCTTGTGGAGCTGAAAGAGCGTGAACTTGGCAAGGATGCGGACGGAAAAGATACGAAGGGTCTTGATGGAGAGGGTGTCGGCCAATCTCGGTCGGAGGCACGTAGTAGCCTCCGCACTGAGACCGTCCACGAAGCCGCCACCGCACATGCCAAAGCGGGAACAGAAGTTGCTGTTAATGACTGGCTGTCGCTGGCGAATTATGAAAATCCAAGGATGGGGAGTTTTCCGATAGAGACAGGCGTGCGCGGGATTTTTGCGACTGCGAAGCAGGTTACAGAGAACATTGTCGCGATTGGAGTTACGAAATTAAAGTCCTTTGCATTTGTGATTAGGCGGGCGTTCTTCCCGGAACATTTTCAGGCGACGCCAGTGATTCCTTCGGCTTTTGCGGCAAAGTGGCCAGTGTTTCGCTCCATTTTGGTTAGTTCCGCTCCGACTGTTGTAGCCGAGCGTATGATCATTGATCATCGGCAGGGGGTTCCGGATGTGGCGAGCGTGCAGCCTTTGGTGACCTTTGCGCTGTATAACCCGAAGACGGCGGTTGTGCTTGCATTGATTGCGGATGCTTCCGAGGTCGCTGCGTTTGAAAAGGAGCTTTCGGCTCTGAGCCAGACGGGTGCTTTGCCGCAGAATTTTGCGGTCCGTGC
>CAZGCC010000012.1:0-4308 GCA_964524195.1 uncultured bacterium
GATTGCCGTCCCAAGTGGAGTACCTCGATCAGGATCTGCCTCGTGTGGAGCGCTTCTACAAGGCGGCGCTCGAACGCGATCAGGTGCTGATCGAGCGAGCGGTTGAGAAAACCCTTGCTTCTGGGCAGAAGATATCTGCCATTGTTACAGGCGGTTTCCATACGCCCGGTATCGAGAAGTACCTTCGTGAGAAGGACCTTTCTTATATCGTAGTCGCTCCGCGTATCACCAAGGCGATCAATAAAGAAAAAGAAAGCGCTCTCTACGATGCCGCACTCCGAGAAACCCCGCTTCCGATCGAAAAAGTCCTTTCGGAAGCCTTTCTCCAGCCGAAAACCTCTGTTTTGAACGATCCCCGGTTCCAGTTGGCGGCCGAACTTGCCACTCCTACTCGCAACGAGCTTCGCGTGGGTGGAGCAGAGCTTGGAACGGCTCGCGCGGAAGTTCGTTTGACCACGATAGAAACGATTTTTACGGAAGAGGATCCTCAAATAGCGCTGGCGAAAATTAGGACCGCTATGCAATCTTTGGATCCGGATGCCCGCAATTTTATAGAGTCTCAGCTTAAAATTTACGATGGGGCTTATCGTGACGGAAACAAGCTTTGGCTTTTGGGAAGCGGTCGCGTTGGCGCGATTGTGAGGGCCGATGCATCGGCTAAACGAAGCGAGGTTTCGATGTCTGGCGCTCGATCGGGAACTTCGATCGTTATGCCGGGCGGTTACCAGTTCGTGGTTTATGAAAATGTTTCTGAAATTACCGTTCCCGAGAGGGTCTTGAAGGCGCGTCAGTCAGCGGTTTCTCGCGCGGAAATGGCTCCTGGTTTGCAGGTCGAAGCAGGCCCTATTGTTTCAGAATCTGCGATCCTTGCTCAGCGGGAACAGGATGTTAGAAATGTCATCGAGCTTGAGCGCAGTCGTTCCGAACGCGAGCGTTTGGATAAAAACCTTAAAGCTCTCCAGGAATATCTTGGAGATGAAAACATCGCTCCTGATGGTTTTAACGCTGTCACAACGGAGGGCCTTACTCCAGAGCAAGCAGCATTCCGCCGACTTCTTCTCAATCGTAACTTTGGGAGCGCTAAGGTAGTAGATGGAAAGCTTGTTGGGGATGGAAAGATAGGAGCCCTTATCGGAATTGACGCTAAAAACACATTGCCGCGTCCTATCATCCTGCACCTTCTTCTTCGCTCGAGTCCAAAAGCCATCGAAGAAATCCCCTCAAAATTGATCCTCTTCCGGAGAGCCGGGATCGAGCCTAATGTTGTTACGATCACCTTTAGTGAAGATCGGATCAAGCAATTGATGGCGGATCGTCAAGCGGAAGATGTTGCCGCAGAAGCCGCGAAAACGATGCTTCTGCAAGAGGCTCAGGCCCTCTCTCTGGTTAACAGGAACAACCGTGAGGAGGTGTACCGGCTGTCGGTTTCTCAACTCAAGGATCGCCTCGACCTTCTTGTGCTATATAGTGGTGAGAAATCTGTTTCCAGTTTGTTTGAAGTTTTGGGGATTGGATTTGCCGACGCTTTGCGTCTCTCCGCTAAAGAAATGGACCAGAATCTGGATTGGCGTCGTGTTATTAACGGGCGGATCCTGGAAGGGCTCAAGTCGGAGTTCCAGCTCACGCCCGATCAAGAAAATGAACTCATGGGATTTTCATCCAAGCAGTTTGCGGAACGGGTCAAGTTCCTGCATTCTTTCGAAGGTGTCGAAAGCATAGTCGACTTGCTGAGTTCGCTGGATCTCTCCCTGATTGACGCGATGAGACTCACTCAGGACCAAGTCAACGAAAAATGGGAAAAAGCTGTTGGCGTTGAAGCTCCGACCGCGGATGTTTTGAAGCTTCAGGAGATCGGAAAGGATCTCAGTGTTGACCTGTCCCAGGTCAAGCTTATCAACAGAGAACTTAAAAGCATGAGCAACATCATGAGGAGCAAAGCCGTCATGATGCTTGCGACGGCACGGTGGTCTCCCTCATGGCTCCGGGGTCGGGTTCTCTCAGTGATATCCAGAATGCAACAGCGATGGACCAAGCTTGTGGAAAGCGATAAGGAATTGCGCGCAAAATTAGGACCCGCTCTTGAGGAGTACAAGACGCTTTTTGGAAAGATCAAGCAGGAACCTGTCGCGCCGCTGAAGCCAACATGGGCAAAGTGGGCTACGGCGTTATTTTTCCTTGTTCTCTACTTTGGCCCGGGGCTTATGAACGCGATGGCCCAAGCGGGCAAGTCGCAAGCAGACGGAACGCCGTTCTTGCCTCAGGGTGATGGACCGATCGGTGGACAGGATCTTATTACAAGCGCCACAGATACTTTAGCTCAACCAGTCACGGATATTGTTTTGCCGCAAATCGAGGGAGTGACGGACTTGACGCCTGTCGCGCCGGAAGAAATCCCGGAATCGATGCTCGATCTGGACACCACCCCGGCTGAAGTTGAAGCCCCGGCGGTTGTTCCAGCCGCAATAGAAGCAGCTCCGGTTCCAACGCAAGAGGCTCCTGGTGCTGAATCGGCGCCTGTGGTCGCAGAGCAGGAAGCATTTCTTCTGACGCGGGATCAACTCAATGCATATGATGCAGCCCGGGAAACGATATTTATGCTGGCGGGAGAGTTTAAGGAAGCTTTTGATAATGGAATGATCGGTCAGGATCGTTATAAGGAAGTCCGGGAAAAGCTGGTAGGCTTGGCAGACGGAGATCGCGCTATTCGTGGGGGGGCGGCCGGTTTGAGCGAATACAACGAAACTTTGAAAGGTCTTTCCAGCCTGAATGAGGAAATCACAGCCGATATTAATGCGGCAGCCTTTATGGCTGAAGTCGCCGAAGTTGCTGAATTAATTCCTAATCAAAGTGATAAGGATGCTGTGGGTCAGATCGTTTCCAGGGTCCAATCCGACTTGGATCAAGGAAAGCTTAATCTTCAAGATGCCAAGGCCCAGCTGCGTCAAGATGTGATGCCATATATGGCTGTTCCGCGGGGTGATCCTGACACCAGGACAATTTGGGATGTAATCTTGGGGCGAGAGCATGCAGTTTCTGAAACCGAAGCTGAATCAATATCGTCTCCGGCAGAATCAGACGATCTGGATCAACCCGTTCCGATGGGAAAGCGCGGGCCAAGTCTGAAGGAATTGATATTTGGTGAGACTCGAACAGTTAAAGAGGCGGCTAAGGATGTTTCGGTGGCAGGTCCGGTGGGAGTTGTCGGCTCCGATGTTGCGGCAACACCTGAGGCGATAGATGATCTGGACCAGCCTGTTCCGATGGGGGAACGAGGGCCAAGTCTTAAGGAATTGATATTTGGCAGATCGCGTTCGGTTGAAGAAACGGCTTCGGTCATGGCGCCATCTGAAACGCAGGCTCCGGAAGCTCCGGAAACTGCTTCTTCAATTCAAACTAGGCTTGATGCTTATAACGAGGCGCGAACAACCTTGGTGGAGTTAGGGCGGGAATTTTCACGAGGTGCTGACCGGGATTCGGAGGAGTACAAGGCTGTTTACAGAGATCTTAAGAAGATACAGGAGGCCAATACTCTTGTTCGGGAAGGTCGCATAACACCGGAGGAGTTGAGCAGTCTTCAATCCGAGGTTTCCGTGTTGATCCAGAGACTGGAAGCGCTGAATATGAATTTGCCTGTTCCGATGGGAGATCGTGGTCCGACGCTAAAGGAGTTGATATTTGGCGAGAGTCGCAACATTGAGGAAGCGGCTACGGATGTTTCGGTGGCAGGTCCGGTGGGAGTTGTCAGCTCCGGTGTTGCGGCAGCGCCCGAGGTAGTAGACGATCTGGACCAGCCTGTTCCGATGGGGGAACGAGGGCCAACTTTTGGCGAGGTGATGAGCGGCGCACTTCGCAGCATGGGTCATTTTTTTAATCCTCCTGTGAGCGCGGAGCAAAAAGCTATTCGGGAGGAATTAGCGGAAATGGGGGTTCCTGCGAGGGATCAGGGGCGATTGGCGAGGGCACTTGCTCAACCCCAGGATCTGCCGAACGGGATCCGGATCATTCAGGCGGATGATGGTGGAGGTTATGAACTCCGTTACCGGACGATAAGAACTCATCATAAAAGCGCTCCCTTGATCCGCTTTCACACATATCCGATTAATGCAGATCTTTCCGGGCTTTTGAAGCTAGCCCCAGCTGATTTGGAGGAGCAGGAATCTGTTCCGGGAAAAGATGTTCCTGTGGCAGGTCCGGTGGGAGTTGTCGGCTCCGATGTTGCGGCAACACCTGAGGCGATAGATGATCTGGACCAGCCTGTTCCGATGGGGGAACGAGGGCCAAGTCTTAAGGAATTGATATTTGGCAGAT
>CAZGCC010000012.1:4408-7692 GCA_964524195.1 uncultured bacterium
ATCCGATTAATGCAGATCTTTCCGGGCTTTTGAAGCTAGCCCCAGCTGATTTGGAAAAGCAGGAATCTGTTTCGACGGAAGATGTTTCTGTGGCAGGTCCGGTGGGAGTTGTTGGCTCCGAGGTTGCGGCAACGCCTGAGGTGATAGACGATCTGGACCAGCCTGTTCCGATGGGGGAGCGCGGGCCAAGTCTGAAGGAATTGATATTTGGTGAGACTCGAACCGTTGAGGCGGCGGCTAAAGATGTTTCTGTGGCAGGTCCGGTGGGAGTTGTTGGCTCCGATGTTGCGGCAACGCCTGAGGTGGTGGAAGATCTGGATCAACCTGTTCCGATGGGGGAACGAGGGCCAAGTCTTAAGGAATTGATATTTGGCAGATCGCGTTCGGTTGAAGAAACGGCTTCGGTCATGGCGCCATCTGAAACGCAGGCTCCGGAAGCTCCGGAAACTGCTTCTTCAATTCAAACTAGGCTTGATGCTTATAACGAGGCGCGAACAACCTTGGTGGAGTTAGGGCGGGAATTTTCACGAGGTGCTGACCGGGATTCGGAGGAGTACAAGGCTGTTTACAGAGATCTTAAGAAGATACAGGAGGCCAATACTCTTGTTCGGGAAGGTCGCATAACACCGGAGGAGTTGAGCAGTCTTCAATCCGAGGTTTCCGTGTTGATCCAGAGACTGGAAGCGCTGAATATGAATTTGCCTGTTCCGATGGGGGAGCGCGGGCCAAGTCTGAAGGAATTGATGTTTGGCGAGACTCGAACCGTTGAGGAAGCGGCTAAGGATGTTTTGGTGGCAGGCCCGGTGGGAGTTGCTGGCTCCGATGTTGCGGCAGCGCCCGAGGTGGTAGATGATCTGGACCAGCCCGTTCCGATGGGCGAACGTGGACCCACCTTGAAAGAGCTTGTATTCGGAAAAGGAAAGCCTGCCGAAGAGATTGTTGAAAAAATGTCTTTTGCCGGCCCTCTAAGCGTCGGCGAAAAATTCGTCGAAGATGTTTCGGCGCCTGCGACGGGACAAGTTTTGATCGATGCCGATCAGCTGAAGGCAGTTATTGCTAATTCCCATGTTTTTCGAGGCCAGGATTTCGAAGTTAAAATCGTTCAGGAAAAAACAAGCGGTGCTGTGCAGCCTCTGGTGATCACTCTGAGCGGCTCGTATAACTTCATGCCCAAATACTACGGTTTTGACAGGCCGGCCGTTGAAGAAGCGGATAAAGGATTCTTTTATTTGGATGGTTCCAATCAAAATAGCGCCTCCAGTGCAACAGCGCAAGACAAATGGGATGTTGTCCCTGTCCGCACTTGGACTAATACGGAGGCAGGTTCTGTGGTTATTCTTCCTGAGGGGACGCCGTTAAACACTCCCAAAGATCCTGATTCTCAAGATCTGGTGCTCATTCCTTCGACGAATGAGGACGGGCAAACGGTTTATTTTGGTCAGCAAACGCTAGAAGAACAAATGACAGGTGATGGGCCGGAGACCACGGTCACAGAGACAGAGGTGTCTACGGGGACGGATACTCCTGCAACAACTAGTACGCCGGCGGCGACGAGCATGTCCAAAGAATGGACGCCCACTCCCGAGCAAGCGGAATACATTAGATTTCAGGAGCAAGCGCTTCGCGAGATCAACGATGCCTGGGGAACGAGCTATAGTTCGGTGGAGGACAGCAATTATGTGGCCGGTTATTGGGCCGGTTTTTTGGAAAACGGCCCCCAAGGTCTCCAGCTCACTCTTCGTAACGAGAAAAACGGGAAAACAGAGACGGTTGATTTCTCTGATTTTATGAGGAATTCAGTTTCTCTTGCGAACACACTCACCGATGCGAATTCAACGGAACTGGCGGATCGGCTGGGGATCCCGAAGAATTCGACGGGGGTTGGGCTTTTAACTTCGGGCGATTCTCAAAATCTTGCCAAAGGGTTCATCTCAGGGACGGCGTTCAATCTCATTCTAGAGGGATATAGTGTTGACGAGGTTTCGAAAATTGTCAATGAGATGACGAGCGACGAAACCTTCAATACAGTAAACGAAGCGCTCGAGAGAAAGGGCGAGACATTCGATCCGGAAAACGGAGAGCACACCGGGCTTCTGAGTTATGTCGCGAAACTTAAGGTTCAAGGTATCAATGTGAAGGAGATTGAGTATGAACGCGATGCGGATCTTGGACTTACCGTCCGGATCACGCTTGATTCAGATCAGGCCTTCAACTGGTTGACCTTTAAAAATGAAGGGCGTGAAGCCGAAGCGCAGCGTGGTGTTATTGCTGTTCAACTCGAGAAGGGGATTGTCCGGAGAATCGTGGAACTGGCCTACATTAATGAGAAGATCGGGCTTTGGGAGGATTTCCAAGAGGCTACGGTCGACGATCTTCGGGGCCAGCAGAGGGATCTCAAGGGCATTGTTGCGACGGAAGGGAATATGTTCCCGATGCAGGTTGACGAAGTTGGAAGCACAGCCGCCGTGGACCTGCAGAATTTACGGTATAGTAAGCAAAATATTCTGGATCAAATACGCCGTGACCTTGGGATAGGTCCCGATCAGAACATCGAAGCCGTTCTCGGAGTTCCGGTGGAAAGCCTTCTTCCGCCGCAGCTTAAAGATTATCTCGCGGGACAGGACATTTCCCAGCGTGAGATCGCGGCGACCGGCGACAAAGCGCTGGCCGGCGTGCGAAGCACGCGTCAGCGGATACCGATCTTTGCAGATACAGATGTTTTTCTTCATATCCCTCGTGCATATTTTGACATATTAAAAATCAATGACCATTACACCGTTGGGTCTGATGTGGAGATCTTTGTCGGAGGCGGCGTTAAGGGCTCTCTGGATTTTATTCTTGAATTTATGCATCTTGCTAAGAAAGACGCTACCGAGGAGCAGCGAAAGGCGCAATTCGAGTATGCGGTTCATGCGGCGCTAAGCGTTCACCGGGATTATCAGCTCGAACAGGAGGCGATCCGTGTTCGGCTGGGTGAGATCGACAATGTGCTGGCGGATGCAGGCAAAAAATTGCAGGAGGGCGAGAAGCATCTTGAAACGCTGAAGACGGCGGCCGGACGTAATCTTCAAGTTGATCACACGGACCGTCTCTATACGGCCCAAGGGATCGCCCAGGACCGGGTGGTTATTAAGGGATTGCAACAGGAACGCGATCTTCTCCTTTTAGCCCAAGACCGTGAATATTCCTCAGAAAAGCAGCAGGCCCAGGTAGAAGCTATCATTAAAGAGCTTGGCCGTCTCTATCCGCAAAATGCGGGACTTCTCGAGAAGATCCTGGCGCAT
>CAZGCC010000012.1:7793-16032 GCA_964524195.1 uncultured bacterium
GCCCCTTAGCCGGGACGAGCGCAAAGAAGCCATTGAGAGTGCGGTCAATGCGACGGGAGTTGGCGCGCCGGAGCAGACGATGGCAACGCGCGGGAATATTTTGACGGATGCTGCTGCTTTAACCGCTCGGATGGGGCAGTTGGGCAAAGGGGTTGTTGTGGAAAATGTGCAGCCGGATGTGCAGGCTGTGTCCCAGATGCGTTATGGGGCTCAGGAACTCGCTCAGCAATATGGCGGGCGGCAGGAATGGCAGCGAACCGGACTTGAGAAGCAGTCCAATGTTTTGCGGTGGGGATATGGTGACTCCAGTGTTTTGACCTGGAGCGGGTTGGGGGGGTATACATGGTCCTACGGAAATGCGGTGAATGTCCTTTTGGATAATCAGTGGGATGGAGCCTGGTCAGGAACATTGGGCGTGACTGCGACGCTGGTTGATTGGTCGACAAAGTCCAGGGAAAGCGAGCGCAAATATGCGAATCAGCAGGCGAGCGCTTTTTACAGCAGTGAGGTGGAACAGCTTGAGAGTCAGCGATTTGCGGCATTCCTTCAGGTCGATGAAAAACAGCAATTGCTGGATACAGCCCACGAAATGCTTTCCTCGAGGCAGAAGGGCCTCCAAGATCAGCTTAAGGCCAGCAGGAACGGCGCCTATGATGATGAGAAAAAGCTCCATGAGGAGCGTGCCAGGATCGGAGTTCTTCAAGCTGAAAGCCAGGTAACCTTTGCGGAAAAATCAGTTGTGGAGGCGATGCTGGAATTACGCAAACTCCTGAATGTCGCGGGAGATGAAAATGTCTCAGATCTTCAGACGCCGGCTGCGCCTGAAGTCCTTGAGGAAAAACCTGCCACTGTTTTTTCGAGGATCGCAAAGTTTTTTGGCTCGGAAAAAGAAAAAATGCCGGAACTTTCCAAGACCGGATTGCTGGAGCCCTATCGCATCTATGGCGAAAGCGGAACTCTTACCCCCGAGGGTCGTGAGGCGATCAGCGTCATGGGTAATGCGATCAATGCTCTTGGCCCCCAAATTTTTGAGATCGCAACAGGTCTTGGTGATGCGTTCCAATCGCTGGATCAAAAATATCAGAAGATGAAGAGTGCTCCGGATCGGAATTCCGAAGATTTTGCAAAACTTGAAGTGAGCTGGAACAATCTCAAAGCGACTCGTGATGAAATGAACGATGTCTTGGCGCATCTCCGGAGAGCCAAAGATGGATTGAGGGGTGTCTGGGTTGGTGACAGTCAATCCGTGGGAGTGATGACCGAGGCTGTCCGCGACCTTTTGGAGGCGGAGAATATTTACCTTCAGAGCGGGTATTTTGACGGCCGCGCGAAGCCGTTGCTTCACAGAGAATTCAGCGGGATCCGGGAAGCGGTTGCAACCATTTCTGATGTGAGCTCGCAGCAATTGGTGCTTAAGCAGCACGCTGAAGCGTGGGGGCACCGGGCTGCGGTGAATTCAATGATCATGGCCCGTTACAATATCGGAGTGACAGCGGGGCTCAATCTTAAGAATGGGAATGTCGGGATCCTGCCGTCCTGGGATTTCATTTCGTACGCTGTGGGGCGCATTTTAAAAACGGGCGAGGAAAATGTTCCTTTTGTGGGTGTTGTTTTTAAAGGGGCTGCGGTTCTGACCGGGAGTGATGTGACGGCGCAAGATTTCGAGATTGTGATGGAGCGCGGGAAATCACGCAATGCGGCAGAGTTCGGGCGCTATGAGCTGGATAGCGAGCATCAGAGGGTTTCGTCCCTCCTGGAAGAATATTCCTGGCTGGTACAGGAGGGCGGTTATCTCCAGACCTTGATGGACAATGTAGAGTTTTACAAGGAAGTGATCGGATCAATGTCCGAAGAGAAAGGGAACCCTCTTCAGAAGCTGTATGGATGGCTTTTCTTTAATTCTCCTAACGATGAGCGAAATTATACCGCCAAAAAGCTCGAGATCAGCCAAAAGCAAGACGCTCTTCGGAAGGGCATGGCAGAGATCGAAGCTCAGTTGATTCAGGCAGGTATTCCTTTGGATCTTTTACAGAAATGGCAGGAACAGCGTCCCAAGCCCCTCACTTTTAAGCAGCGTCATCCCCGGGAAGCTGCTGAAGAGACCCCTTGGGTGCTTTCTTCAAAACTGGACAAAGAGAATTCTGAGCTCGCAGCTCTTCTGGCGCGGCGTGTGGCGGACCCTGCGGTGCTCAGTTCGTACGGATTTTTGCCGGGGACGGAAGTCTCGCGGACGCGGGATGTTTCGGACGTCATGGACCACTGGATGGCGATCCCGGTCAAGGGGGATTGGGAGCCTGCGAAGACCGTAAAATTGACATTGCATATCAGCGAGTTGGTTCGTGGAAGCGAAAATCAGCAGCTTGATATTCGTGCGGCGGGGATGAAGGCGGAGGAGGAAGCCGAGATCCGCAAGCAGGAAGATGGACTTATCGATCTCGCCTATCAGATCCAGGCCCAGCGCATGGTGAGAGGCAAGATGATCCCGGAGCAAAAGCTAGAAACATGGCTTTTTGCTCAGATTGCTTCTTCGCTCGGAGCGACAGGTGAGGTGACAAGTGATAAAGAGCTGAACCTGCGGGATAAAGAGGCTCGTATGGCAATCGTGGAACGTGAAGGGGACCTTGGTATGAACGAAACCCTCGCGAAGCTGCGGGATCGCCTCGGACGTAATGTCGAGCTCGAGATCGTGTTTGAACCCTCGATCCAAGATATCACAAAAGTGGCGGCTCAAAGCATGGAAAGCATTATGGATGCTGAAGGTGTGGCGCGGGAAGCGGTTGAGTCGAAAGATCCCCGGGTACAGGTGCTTACATCCCGAATCGACGGTATCAATGAGCAATCAAAGCAAACATTCTGGAGCTGGATGAATCTTTGGGCAGATGTCGGGTTGCGCGGAGACAAATTGAAAATCGGTTTCACGGAGGACATTTGGGGTTCCGGGCGCTGGAGCAAACTCAAAGGGCTGGGTCTCGAGAAGGCCAAGACGCAAGAGCAAAGGGATCAGATGATCCTGGATGCTCAGTATGAACTTCGGGGAGCGGTTCGCGATCTTCAGAATACCGGGGTCGCTCTTGGCGAGCATGCCAAAGCTGCAACACAGTTAGGGGAACGTTTCGAAAAGACCTATTGGGAACTGGCGCGGCAAGATCAGGGTCTTGATAAAGCCGGCCAGACTTATCTCGATCTTTTACACAATCGCCAACGCGATTTTGTGTATGCCCTCTACTTTCATGCCCGTGCCCGGGCCATCTTACAGGTGAAACTTGACCGTTA
Organism: uncultured bacterium; assembly: GCA_964524195.1. Lineage (GTDB taxonomy): Bacteria > Omnitrophota > Omnitrophia > Omnitrophales > Aquincolibacteriaceae > Aquincolibacterium. Next base: position 11,067 of record CAZGCC010000012.1, read on the forward strand.
TGGGCTGACCGCGGAAGACATCGGCCTTCCAGCCATGTCAAAAGCGACCTCGCTCCAAGGGCAGTTGGATGAACTTCTTTCGGTTTCCAAGAATGTTACTGGAGCAGAAGCGCTTCCGGGAACGCTGCAGGAACAAATGGAGGCCGAAAAGGCGAAAGCTCCCCGGACTGAGGCGCCGAAATGGAAGTACGATCCAAAAGCTCCCTTGGCGGATGTAAAACTGAATGGGGAGACGAAATTGCTAGGTGCGGACATAGTACGTTATCCAAGCGACAAGGTTCTTTCAGAAGGAGCGGAATCGTTGATCGCTATATGGGCTCCCGAGTTAGCCGAGGCCCAGCAGTTTGCGGAAAAGCAGAACAAGGAAGATATTCGGTATGTAGAACTCAAAACCGTTTTTATTAATATGCTCGGTCGTTATGATGAGACCAATGCTCCTGGAGACACGGGTGCGTGGATCGCATCGATCACGGATCTGCTTCGAATCGGTCAGGTTAGTCACAAAGACGGAAAGAGTTTGTTGGAAAGGCTGGATCCTGAGAGCTATTTTCTGGCTCCGTGGATCTCCGTGAATCTGGATTCGGCTGCTAAAGGAGTGTTGGAAGACAACGGGATTAGCATCGAGCAATTAAGCTTTGTGAATATGTTCGCCCGGATCATGAACATGTTCGTTGGCAATAATGAAGCCCGCGTATCACTCGCCATTCAAACAGATGAGGAAGCTCAGGATCTGTTGCGCCGCGTCTATTTGTCCCTGGACGATGCGATGGATGTTTTGAATCTTCGTGACGGGCGCGTTGTCCGGAATGCGAAGGGCGAGCTGGTTCAAGAAAAAGGAACGCGCCTCTATACCGTCAATGACCCGAAAGAGTTTGGACGTATTCTTGCTTTAGCGACTTCGATGGCGCTTGAGGGCATCCACAAACCAGGGGCGGATCTGGATGCGATCGTAAATCGTTTCAAGGAAAACGGAGGAACGGAATCGGCCTCAGCTTTGCTTGACGCGGCACTTCAAGCTGTTCCTCAAGAACAGAAAAATGACATACGCCGTGCCGTTTTGGTGGACGCTGCGGATCCGGTAAAGACTGAGAAAGTGGAGGTAGCCTATCGAGATGCAAATGGAAACCGTCGGGCGCTGACTGTGACGGTGACTCCGGAACTGCGTGATCTCGCGGTGCTGGAAGGACGTTGGGTGGCCATCAACGGGATCAGCGCGAGCCTTAATATGGATAACATCATGTCCCGTATTGAATTCTACAATATTCCTCAGAATCTCATTAAGGAAGGTTATTGGCCCGAACAAGATCCCGTGACTGGTGAATTTAAGCCGACGGGTGCGACCGTAGCGTTTGGGATCCTTTTTGATCGAGTTCCCGCGATGGATGAGCTCCGGGATCGTTCCTCTGTTCTTGCGCTCACGGAGCTTCAGTACCGGCTGGGAGTATCGGGCCAAGATTTTGTAACGATCATGACGGCGGTTCGGCGTTTGAGCGATGTCTTTATGGATAAGGATGCCGTAGGAGAACTTCCGCTGGATCTTTTGATCGCAAAACCCGGAAGCTATTCTTTCTGGACGAGTCAGTTGCCCGAAGCGGGGGGCGCTGATTCGGAGCCATTCCGGGATCGGATTTTAAGATCCAATGTAGTAGCTGCGCTTCTTAATCTCCAGCAAGGTATCACGATCGGTAACGGCGTTGGGCCGCTTGATATGCTTCTTCGCGGGGCGCACATTGAAGATGCGGATGAACGTCTTAAATGGACCGGTGGTGTCGACAGTGAGGGCAATGAGGTGAAGGGAAAATCCCTTGCCGAGCGTGCGGTGATCACGATCTCTCAATTCGAATTGGCTTTCACGCTCAACAAAACCATCGGCTTTCCTCTCCAGACGGACAAGAGCGGAAAGATGCTGGGTATGCTTACAGCTATTTCTGGGGATTTTGGTGATTCTGATAAGTATTTGAATTGGAAACCTTTCTTTAAGCAGGATGGGTCGGCTCAGGATGGCGCAGAGGAACTTGTGAGGGTGTTTTTTGATAAATACCTCTCACCCGAAAGCGATGTCAGAAAAGTTTTAGAAGCAGAGCTCGAGATGGACAGCTCTTTTAAATCGATGACAACGATCCAGAAGAATGGAGCGATCGTTTCTAAGCTGCGCGACATGCTGACAGAATTCCGGAATGAATTTGGAACCCCGAGGATTTCTACTCTGGAAGAGAAAGAAGCATTTAGCCAGAAGGCAGTAAACTGGGGGAAAGAACACATCCGCGAGGTGGGGTTAGTCCGTGCTGCAGTCGCTCAAGAATTGTTGGTGTCACCCAGTTATGACAATGCGGAGGCCTCGTACAGGGATCTTCAGGAATTAAGGCGGACTCCCGGCTACGAGAAGCTCACCGCATTGGAATTCTATTCTGCGGTAAGGGAGGCGGAAACGGGTTGGAAAGAAACTGGGGATGTAGAGGCCATGACAGCACGGCAGAGAGCTGCGCGCCAAATGGAGAAAGAGAATATTTGGGCGGTGTATATGTCGGCTATGCCTTGGCTCAGTTCCACGGAGAAAGTTTTATTGGAAAAGCATGTTCAGGAACTTTCAAAAATGAAGCTGCTTCGCAATGAAGCGATCTCGTTGGTCGCTAACAGGATCAAGCAGCTGGATTTTCAAACCAATGTTGCTGAACGGCGTCAACAGGAAATAAGGCTGCAAGGACATGAGCTGTTTCTGAGGGCAGCGTTCCAATTAACGAATTTCAAAAGAGATGACGCGGGGCGGATCCAGAGAGACTCGCAAGGGAATCCGAAACTTGACGATCTGAATTCCGGCGCCTTGTCGGCGCTGCTCAACAGAATTTCCGCCAAGGGGGCCACGGTGGATTCTCTCTCGGGAGAAATGCAGTTTTTGAGGAATTATGGGCTTGCTTTTGCTGGAGTGAAAGGGCATGAAGTCGTGGCGGGTGTTCCTGAAGGCTACGAGGGTGTGGCCTTTAGCTATCCCGCTGAATTAACAAAACAGTTGACCCGTGTCGGGATTCCGAACGCTGAATCTCTTAATGTGAAGTGGGCGGACGTTGCTTTGATCGGATTGATCACTCGCTTGCAATCCGACAACGAATTGAATTCCGATGGCAATCCGATCGGCGCCGACGACATGCCGCTGGCGATCTTTCGCTATTTGCATGATGTCGCATTGGTGCAGGCTGCGAACTATAAGGTCTACGGCATTTTTTCATTGATGGATGTTGTGAGCAGCGATGTAAAGGCTTATCGCAATGGAAGAGATTATATCCCTGATGGGGAGCTCGGATCTATGATCCGGAAAAAAGAGGCTGAGGCAAAGCATGACCCTGATTTTAAAAATCTGCTGACTTCTCCGAGAGGGCAGGAGCTGATGGCTCAGGGGCAAAATCCTAATCACATGCGCATTGCGATCCGGTATTACAAGAATGTTTTCGGCCGGGACCTTTCGCTGGAGAGCGGCGCCAGCGCGACGATGAAGGATTTGGCATGGTGGCTGGATATCCTGGCCCCCGAAGGATCTCTCGTGTACGGTGATATGCCGGAAGTTGCATACGATGCGTTTGTTGCCGCCAAGGAAGCTGCCGAAGCATTTGTGCGATTCAATGCTACGGGTACGGAAAAGCAGAAATCGGAATTCGTCAAATCAGCCGTCGAGAAATATCTCGCTCGATATGACACGATCAAGGCGAATGAAACACTTGGGTTGTCCAATCGTGCGGAACAAGATGCGGGATACCGTCAGTTACAGGACGCTTTCGATAAAGCGCGGGAAGCAGTTGTCGGAAAATACAATGAACGCATGGATCTGGGTGAGAGCGCAAAAACGATTGCAAGAGAAGTTTTTGAGGAATTTTCCGTGTTGCTCCATGGGGATCGACTGCAGGAATTCGGAGATGCGGTACGGGCAAAAATCACCTTTAATGAAAAAGGGCCGTTCGTTAGCCGCGTGGTAAGCCAGGGTTACACGCCGGAGCAGGTTATTATTTTGATGCGCTATATTATCCCGCAGCTTGAGGCCATGAACCTTCTGGAAAAACCGGAAGAGTTCAGGGACGCAGCGGACAAGGGACAGTATGACGGCAAAGTGGAAGGGATCGCCAAGATCATCCTGAGCCGTCTTAGTGCCAAGGAACGGTTGATCCAAGAAGATGTGGATGGGGAAATTGCTCGGGCGCGCCGTATCTTGGAGATCAAGGGGGCTCTCCAAGTGGCTCTCAAGGCAAAGGGTATGGATCTTGGCTTGAGAAATGCCATTGCGACCGAAAAGGAGCTGATCCGTATATCTGAAGATGCGGAGGCTAAAGAACTCACCCAGGGAGATATTACGATTTGGATTGATGAGACAGAAAAATATTTGAAGGCAACCCATCCAACACCCTCAGAAAACAAAGCGTGGGATCCAAATCTTGTGATCCGGGCAATGTTCGATGTGGACCGGTTGCAGCGCCTGCGCATTGCGCCGCTTCCCATTGAAGCGCCGCCGACCGAGGAGCAATTGTCTGCGGCCGTGGATGATATTGCGGATAATCTTTTGTACCGGAAGAGCGGGGGCACCTTTTATGACTTGTTGCCGACGAAGCTCGCGGCAGCTCGCGCCGGACAAACAGAACAAAAGGAAGGTGTTTTTGATGAGCTGACTTATGACGCGAGACAGTACGGGTATGAGCGGTTTTTAAGGAATCGCATGGGGGCCTCGGGCTCCGGCGTTTTGGCGAAAGTGGCCAACATTTTTTCCGGGATAGAAACGCTTGAAACCCATCTTCGGGATATTTCGGAAAACGGTGGCGCTAAATTTCTGGATGACTTGGTGTCGGAAATGAAGGCGGAAGCGCTTCGCAAAAGCAAGATCCCCGGAGGGGTCACTCCTGCTGTAATTGAAAATCGTCTTGCGGAGACGAAAGCGATCTATCAAGCTATTTTGGATCATCATTATGAAACTCAGCAGTCGGGTGTG
>CAZGCC010000012.1:16044-23175 GCA_964524195.1 uncultured bacterium
TCCAGCCGAACAGTTGGGAGTTTTTGCCAAGCTAAAAGAAAAACTGGAGATCTCCAAGAAGGACGAGCTCCGATTCACGACATATTGGGGGGATGTGAATTCAGGGGTGTTACGGCGTAATGTTATTGACCAATTCGGAGTGGAGGCTAATAAGGATGAATATGCGTGGTGGGGGGCTCGGCATATTTCACTTCTTACGGTCGGACCTGTCGGAGGGCTCATGGTTGCGGTATTGCTTTTTGCCGCGAGCATGGTCTGGACTGCAATTACATTCCTCAGACGGGGCCTTTTGACGGGATTGATCCCGAGATTAAAAAGCTATGTCCAGGGACAAAGCAAGAACTTAGATGCCGAGATCGAGCTGAAACATCGCGAGCTGCAGGATTTGAAGCAAAAAATAGCCGCGTGGGCTGAAGTCCGTGATGGAAAACCAATGGAAGAGGACACCAGGACCAAGGCAGAGCTTCAAAGAGATGCGAGGAAACTGGAATACGAGATCGACAAGCTGGAACAGCGGCAGCGGAGGATCGAAGAGCTGAACGCTATGACGGTTTCCAGCAGAATATCCGGCTGGAGGAACTTGCTGTCGATCGCGTCGATCAGTGCGGTTCCTGCGGTGATCGTTGGTTTTTTTATTGCCGCGGTCTCTCCGTTTGCGGGAGGGGCCTATCTTAGTTTCTTGTTGCTTTTTTATGGAGTGACATTTGTTTTGATCCGGCAAGTCTCCTACGCCATTACGACGGTAGTCCTGAAAACATTCAGTGCGCTTGCGTGGACCGGGGTTTTATTAACGGGTGCTCTCGCGGTGCTTGTTGCTTTGTTCCCGGCGGTTCTTGGGGGATCGATGTTGGCCGGATTTTTGATTGCCGTTAAAACATTTTTTCTCGGAGCCGCCGCTTACGCAACATCTTTATTTGGCATTACCACGATTCTAGGTGTGAGCGCAAGCGCTGTGGCGTTCTGGTTAATTGCCATTCCTGTAGGTGTCATCCTTTTGATGAACCTGCTCTATCGGTTAGATCCTGCTCCTGGGCATGTGAAGTTGGATTTGCAAAAGCCTTTGGAGCGAAAGAGCGCGGATGGCAAGGTCATTACCGATGATGTGGTAGAAGTGCTGATCGAGGATATCAAAAATCTCCGGGACGACAAGGCGTTGTCTGGCGAGGCGCGCGCAGCGGAATTGAAGCGCATCAAAGATTTAGTGCAGGATCAGACTTATCGAGCCAGTCTTCTGGCCTGGATCAAAATCCATCGTCCCGAGATCGAAAAAAGCCATGGGCGGAAGATCTCTCAGGACTCCCTGAACGATATGGAATATGTAGAAGTCGGTCCGGATGGTCGAGTTATGTTGGATGAAAACGGACAGCCCCAAAAAATGGCGAAGCGCCTTGTAACTATGAATATTTGGTATGCGAATACAGGCGATAGGACCGATTTGGACGATTCTTTTACGGGTTCATTGTTCTCGCTTTTGGCGAATAATGTGGATGAACATACGCATGTGATCTATGCCAATCACCCGGCAATGGGGATGAATAAGGAAAAGGATCCCGGAAAATCGGCTGCATTTGATGCGGCTCGTGCCACGGCTTTCAAGAATGCTTTTGAAGAAGTCTATAGGCCTCTTGCCGAAATATTTGGAGAAAACCGCGTCAAAATTGTTTATGGCGGCGCGGATATGAAACCCACCACAAATATTGGTCGATGGGGAGGCTTTACATCGCGCGGTGAGGACGGGCTCGGCGACATGGTGCTTGGTAAAATGATGCCATTCTTCGTCTACGGGAATATGATCGGTGGCGAGGAAAACCCCATTGTTCTGGCCGAAGAGCTGGGATATGTTTTTGGGCCGGATGGCCGCTATTTACTTGTCTCACCTTCAGCCCGTCAGACGATGGAAGCAATGTATGCGAAGATCGAGGTTTTGAAGGACGATGATCCCAAGAAAGCTGAATTGAAGGCGGATTATGCGGCGAAATTTGGTCGCGCCTATGATGAAGATGTAAACCGTGTCTTTATACTTGTCCCATGGCAAAACGAGCAATTCTTCTCGGGTGTTGCCACTCCTTCTTCGCCGTTCGTCAATTGGTCGAGTGATGACGCAAAAGCTCAAATGGATATGCTCAGAGCCCGTTGGTGGATCACCGATGCCGCGACGGGTGAGCGCCGGGTGGTAACGAACCAAGAGCTTGCGGAAAAAATTTCCCTTGCCCACACTCAAAAAGAGCGCCAAGCCATTATGGAGGGGCTGCAGCCGGAAGCCGAAGCGAAGACATGGTTCACACAGACTCTGGATCGTGGTAGCGCATTGACCACCGATGAAATGTATTATTTGGCGGTGGGACGGTTATTTTTCCCGCATGCCAAGCAGATCCAGGTGACGACCGGTTATCGGGATGAAGATACAACAACTTTTGCTTATGATCTTGGGATCTGGGTCCACCATGCCGGTGGCTATACGGTACTCGGGGATGCGTGGATCCAGGGAATGCTCCGTATGTTTGGGAAATACCTCATAGACACTCATACGGCCGGGGAAATGCTGATGCCGATGAGTGGCATGCCGCTCGGCGCTTATTATACGATTCTATTTGATGATTCTGGGGTGCTTGCAAAATTTCTCGAAACATTGAAAGATCAGTTGAAGGACCCCAAGAACAAAGTATCGCAAAAAATGGTCGAAAACCTTGGCCTTGGCAATTTATCCAAAGAAGATCTCGGAAAATTCGTCGATGGGCTTTTCGGTGGGCTTGATAAAAAAGTGAAGGATGCTTTGCTCGGCGCTCACCGAGCAGGGGATACCGGGGACCTTACTATTCTGCAGTCCACGCTGGATGCTCGACTGGTTGATATTTTTAAAGTATTCAACGGGGAAGATGAGTTTGTGTCATATACCGGCCCAAACATTTTCGATCATCTGAAATATGTTCAGGCTCATACATTTGACATCGGGAAGATACGAGGTGCTTGGAAAAAGGTTCATGGTTGGCGTGAACAGATGAAGGCCCCCGGAGCTGGTTTCTTTCAGAAAATGGGGTGGCGCTTTTTAATCGCCTATTATTCTATCCTTCTGGGTGTGCACCAACGCTCATTTGGCGATTCAGCTTTGAATTGGGGAGCTCTTATGGCTCCGGAATTGAGTGACGAGCGTTTTGACGAAGTTATGAAGAGGATCAACGATCGTAAGGATCTCGGGGTTCAGCCCTTGGCAGGCGTGAAAGCGACTATGATCGAGCGCGCTGATGGTAAGGCGGGGATCTATGACGATCGTGATAAGAACCGGTTCTTTGAATTCATTAAGAAGATCAAGTGGGATTTTGCGAATGATCTCCCGACTTGGATCCTCCGCTTTGTTTTTAATGGTTTCGCTCGCCACTCGATCTTGAAGCATTATGACAATATGCCTTTGTTGGGCCTTGTTTCGAATCCTATCTGGTTGTTTTCGCTGATCATGGGGCTTGTTCCCGCCATGGTGACGGGTGTTCTTGTGATCTCGGTTACTTCTGCAGCGCTTTTTATGACGGCCGTTATTATGTTCGTGGTGTCTACCGTGCCATTCATAGGTTCCTGGATCCGCGTCTATGACCGCATGAGCCATAAGATTTTCACAAAGATCTCCGGCGAAAAAAGCGATATGTCTTGGCCGGCTAAAGCCTTTTTCGTGACCGCAGCCAGGTTGCTGGCGTTTTTTCCGGCCTCTCTGCGTTATGTGGTCGCGGAACTCCCGAAGGCAGTGGGTCAGTGGGCTTTCTCAGCCTTGGAGTATTTGGTAACGGTCATCTCGGTGAGGAGAGTTGGGGAACTTCGTCATTGGTATAAGGAATTTATGGGGAGGTGGGACCGCGTCGCTCCTAAAACAGTGGCTTTGGCGGAAGCGACAACGCCGTATCGTAACTACATAGCTCTCCCGGAATATATGGACGCGCTCTATGCAGGTGTTGGGATCGCCTCCGGTTTTGCCCTTCAATTATTTTTGGGGACATCATGGGCAAAAGCCATCGGAGCAGTTGGATTGTTCTCCCCGGCAGCAATGATAGGAGTTTTGGCAATCTTGGCTGTTGTCATGGTGGTGGCTATCTGGAAAAACCGATTGGCACCCGCTTACGATCATGCAAAACCGTCTAAAGAACAAGTGTCCGACAAGCGCGTGCTTTGGTTACTTCCGGTTTCAGCGTTGTTGGGGATGGGCCTTTCCCCTTTTGTCGGGATCATGTTCTTCGTTGGTTTTTATCCGTTGTTGGTGGCATTTCTGTTCGGCTCTCACGCGGCCTATTTTGCCGGTGTATTCCGCGATAACACTTATAACAAGGTTCTCGGTAAGGTTGGGATCCATATTCGGAATGGCGAACTTGCTGTTATTATTCTTGGACATGTTCTGCTTTGGGGTACGCTCTTTTTCATGTTCTCCCCGTGGGGTGTAGGATTAGTGGCTTTTCTCGGTGAAAATGTCAGGCAGGGGTTGCTTTTCTCTTCCGCGAAGATCGGTGTAGGGGATGCCGCAACAGGGCTCGGTCTTTTGATGCCGGGGGCCATCAGTTCTTTGTTATTTTTTCAGACTGCGATCAGCGTGTTGGTCACATTCTTGGCGTTGATCAGCCTTGGAGTTTTGAGCAAGCGATCTGCCGGGAATTTTATAGTCAATCATATATTCACGGATATAGCTAAGGATCCGGATCTTAAGAAGCGCGATAAAAGGATACAGGCGATTTCTGCCGCTATTCTGGAGAAGAAGGATGAGGGAAAGAAGATCAAGAACTTTTCTGACGCGGGCATCACCGATTCCAAAATAATCAAAAAAATAAGTTTTTGGGGAGGGTGGCTTGGCTACGATGGTCCTTCTCTGGTCGATATTAAAGTTGCTCCTACTGCGCCTACTGCTCCCGCTGCGCCTGTGATGTCATCTCCTGCCCCGGCCAATGCTCCGAAGAGGGCAGAGATGCGTGACTTGGTAGACCAAATCCAGAAGAAACTGGATGCGGGCAGAGCCGATGACTTCTATTCTGCCTCCGACATTGTCGTTGAAGCGATTCCGGGGAAATATGGATTTATAAATTCGAAAAATCCCGGGCGGGCGGCAAGAGAGAAAGCGGCTGAAAAGCCATTGGAAGATTTAAGGCCGATCGGAACTCCGGATCAGGGGATGCTTGATTATCAAGAGATCGTTACGAAATACCCTAAGCAGGAACTGCTCGTGGAAACCATCGAAGGGGTGGAGGTCAATGTGAATCGGAACGCCAATCCGCTTCGCCGGGACCATGCGCTTTTCTTTCCGAATGTTGCGGCGCGGTTGATGCAGGTCATGACACCTTGGGCGCTTAATGTGATGCTTGCTATCGCGGAAAAATTTGGAATAAATGGGTTGCTTGGATTCAACAGTTTGCGTGGCGGGGCTTCGGTCAGGCAGCTTCATTTTCAGGCCTTTGTGAATGTTCCCGAAAATCTTGCGATTGATCGCGCGGCTCGAGTGACGGCTTTGCCCACCAAAGACGGTGTCACGATCGAGAAGTTCGAGAGCTATCCGGCGCAAGCGCTGATCTTCTCGGGAACTAATCGAGAGGTGCTTGTAAAAGCGGCGTCAGACTATATTGAAGTTCTGAAAACAGCGGATGTTCCGTACAATGTGATCATCCGTCGGGGGAGAGCGTATGTGTTCCCGCGTTCCCGTGTCCGTGACGAGCTGTTCCCGGGACGGATCGCTTTTGCAGAACTTCTGGGGCAATTTTATGTTGCCAAGGAGAATGCAAACGAAGTCCGTTTAGCGGACGCTATGCGGAAAGAGACAATCTCCCCAGATCTTTTCGGATCATTGCTCGAAGCTTATCAGCTTCCTGCCGTGCGCTCTGAAGTGCGTATGGAAGGGGAAAAAGTGGTAGAGGCGCTTCCGGAAACGATCCTCCGTCTTTCTCGTCTTATTCACAAAGAGTTCCCATGGCCGACACATAGAACGCGGCAGGCGGCTCACGCAAGAGCGACGCCGCTGATCCAGACACGCGAAATCGAAGATGAAAGCGTTGCGGGTCAGGATCCGGTCTCTGAAGATTTCAAGTCGCTCTTCTATATTCTGGCGACCACCACCGGCTCTGGCCGTTTTCCGGGCGATGGTTCTTATTATGAGATACGGGACTATGCCGGTCTGCCGTCGCATCAGAGAAAACTCCTGTCGACGCCTATCGGTGGAATCCCGATGGAGATAGTGATCGGCAACCGTCCGAATCAGGTTTATGTTTTTCCCCAAGTGAAAGAAAAATTGCCCAATGTGCTGACGAGCGATGCGTTCAGGAAGATGGGCATGATCGTCGAGGGATTCGGGGAGACGAAGGCAGCCGCTACGACCTTTGACACCATCCGGGGCGGAGCCAATAACCGGCAGCTTCATTTCGGAGTCATCTTGTCCGAACCAGGAGAAGATGGCCAGTCGGCAAGGAAGTCAAAAAATGCTTTCAGGATCGACTCCGTAAAACGCGCTTCGATCGTGACAACTTCCGAAGGTGTTCGTGTGGCGGAGCTGATCGGGTATCCTGCGCGGGCAATGGTTTTTTCAAGTGAGGATCTTCAGGCTGCTGAGAACGAAGCTTTGAAATTGGTCAGTCTTCTTAGGAAAGCGGATATTCCCCACAATGTGCTCATCACAAAAGTCCCCGGGCGCAGCGACAGCAGTGTTTATGTTTTTCCGCGGTCCCGCGAACATTCTCCTCTTTTTCCGAATCGTGCGGGCGCTGCGGAACTCGCGGGATTGCAGGTGCCTCCCAATGTTCAGCCGAGCGAATTCAAGAAAGCCCTTGAGACCGAAACAGCCTCGCAGGCGCTTTTTGCCGCAATCCTTGCAGCTTATCAGTCATCGGGGGATGTCCGCTCCGATTGGGTGCGATCGCTGAAAGATCTTCAGCGCCACGATGCGGCTTCATCCAATACCCGCGCTGAGCTGCGTGTTTCTGAAATGGAACAGGAGCTTGAGCGCATAGCCGGTCCCAAGCCGGAAAAAACGGTGTCCGCTGGTTTAGCGTCTGCGCTGGATTCAGTTCGGAAAGTGAATCTGGATATCGATCTCGCACAGACTCTCGCGAATGTGAAGGCGGATGGGTTTGAGCAGAAATTTACCGAAGGCGTTGTGGAAGGTTTGAAGGGTCTAGG
>CAZGCC010000012.1:23185-27183 GCA_964524195.1 uncultured bacterium
TCAGTCCAGGGTATGAAGCTGGATCTCGATCTTGGGGGGATCCTCTCGAATGTGAAGGCGCTGGGCATTGAAGCGGAATTCACGGGAAAGTTAATGAGCTTCGCAAGCGATCCAGCGGTGATGGCGGAACTCAACAAGATCCGTGCTGCCCATGGATTGCCGGTGATCGTGGCGGCCGACATTGCTACTCCGAAGGTTCAGATCTATGACGGATTTGATGAGAAGGCGATCAGAGAGCTTGTTGCCAAGAAGTTTGAAGGTGTGGAAATTGCGATCGCGGGCGTAGCGGCGGGAGATATGACACGGGTGAATGAGATTTTGAAGGATCTTGGTTTGCGCGCAGAGTTGTCCGAAAAGAGCGTTGTGGAAGTGATGGACGCGAAGTTGAGAAAATATAATCTCGGGAAGGAGTCTGTGACCCAAATAATCGGGGCCATTGATGATAAAAAGATTTACGCTCAGATCCTTACCGGCGCGATCGGCTTGGGGATTGTTGTAGCCGGCAAAAAAGAAATGATCGCCGGAGTTGGGCAGGTATTGAGTATCAATGAGATCTTTAGTGCGGCCTTCGAAGCTGCTCGGGCTGTCGCGAGGTCGGCGTAGCGGATCTCATCGGCTTCACAAAAAACAGGGGACAGGCAGAAGGTCAATGCCTGTCCCCTTTTGTTTTGACGCGTGTTTCAGTCTGTCCTGACCATAATTTCCTTCGTTAAAATGGTAGTCAGGACTGCCCCGATTTCCACTTCGTTTCAATTGAAAAGAGTGGGACTGTAGTCTCTGGTTTTCCTATGATATACTTCCCGCATGAAGAAAATCTCTTGAACCCATTGGATTTTCAACTCACTTTATTCTGATTCCGGGTTGTGTGAACAGTCATAGCGTTGGAAGGGTGTCTTTGTATGATCAGGGCTAGAAATCTGAACGGGGTGAAGATCGCCATCGCGCAGATGAATCCGACGGTAGGGGACTATGAGTCCAATGTGGGGAGGATCCTGCGCTGGATCGATCTTGCCGAGCGGCGGGGGGCGGATCTCATCGTTTTCCCCGAGGCAGCCCTTTGCGGGTATCCGGTCTGGGATCTTGCCAATAAGAAACAGTTTTTATCTCAGGGGCTCAAATACCTCAAGCGGATCGCGGCCGCCACGCGTGACAAAAAGATCGCGGTGGTTCTTGGATTTATTGATGGCCCTGTTTCTGGTCCCAAATCTCAAATAGCAAATTCTTATAATGCCCTGGCCTGGCTCGAAAAAGGCAAGATCCGTACGGTCTATCACAAGCAGCTGCTTCCCACCTATGATGTGTTCCTGGAAGAGATCTTCTTTCGCCCTGGATCCGAGACAAAGATCATTCCGTTCAAAGGTCATAAGATCGGGCTGACGATCTGCGAGGATATTTGGGACGACCGCTATGAGGTGAAGCCTCTGGCAGAGCTTAAGAAAAAGCAGGCCGACCTTATTCTCAATCTCTCCGCTTCGCCTTATTACCGCGTCGTGGCCCAGGCTCGCGAGAATCTCCTTAAAAAACAAACCCGCCGTTACGGTTTTCCGATCCTTTATGTGAATCAGGTGGGGGGGCAGGACGATCTTCTTTTTGACGGCCGTAGTTTGTATGTGGACGCAAAAGGTAAAATTCTCTTCCGGGCTCCTGCGTTCAAGGAAGGACTTTTCTTTGTGGATCCCAACGATTTCACACCTCGGGTGTGTGAAGTGGTGAGCGAGATTTATCAGGCGCTTGTGATGGGAGTGCGGGACTATTTCTCGAAGAATGGATTCAAAAAGGCCGTAGTGGGGCTGAGTGGCGGGATCGATTCGGCGCTTGTGGCGGCGATCGCGGTGGATGCTCTCGGCAAGGATGCCGTGAAAGGCGTCACGATGCCGGGACCGTTTTCGTCGGAGGGGAGTTGGAAGGATTCTGAAGTGCTTGCGAAGAATCTCGGGATCGAGCTTGAAGTGAAGCCGATCAGAAAAATGTACGAAGCATTTTTGAAAAATGAAGACCGCAGACTGAAGACCGCAGACCGTAAACCGAGCTTGGCGATGGAAAATCTTCAGGCGCGGCTGCGCGGGCTTGAGCTTATGTTCCTCTCCAATCACGAAGGACGGCTCGTTTTAACGACCGGGAACAAGTCGGAGCTTGCGATGGGGTACTGCACGCTTTACGGCGATATGGCAGGCGGGTTGGCGGTGATAGGAGATGTTTATAAAACAGATGTCTACCGTCTCGCCCGATACAGGAATGCGGTTCGGGAAGTCATCCCTGAGGCTACGCTCACCAAGGCGCCGTCCGCGGAGCTCCGACCCAATCAAAAAGACGAGGATTCTCTGCCGCCTTATGAAGTGCTGGATGAGATCCTCCGCCTTTATATCGAAAAAAATATGAGTCGTGATGAAATCATCCGCAAACTGAAAAAAAAGCCAGACCTTTTTAAGCGGGCAGGGGACATGAGCCTTTTAGTGGCGGATGTGGTTCGCAAGGTCGACCATAATGAGTACAAGCGCCGGCAAACGCCGCCCATTCTCCGCGTGACCGAAAAGGCCTGGTTCGGCCGTCGCATGCCGATCACGAACAGGTTTCAGGGATAAGTGGCAAGTTCTTCCAGGATCATAAAAAGATCAAGGCTCAAAACCAATAGGGGGACCTTCATGCTTGATTTTAGCGTGAAGGGGCTTTATGCGGTTCATTTTCCCAACCGTTTTCACGAACCCGGTTCGTGCGGCACGAACCGGGTTCGTGAAAGGGTTATTGGGTGGAATTCTAGAATGGATTTGACGGGGTGCACTCCGTTTCAAAGGAAAGTTTATGCCGAGCTGCGGAAAATCCCGATTGGAAAAACAGTGACCTATGGCGAGCTCGCGAGGCTCGCGGGATATCCCGGGGCGGCGCGGGCAGTCGGGACTGCGATGAAAAAGAACCGTTTACCGCTCGTGATACCTTGTCACCGGGTCCTTCCCTCAGCCGGGGGGCTGGGAGAATATTCGGCGGGGAAGAAGTGGAAGCGCTGGCTGTTGGAATGGGAGAAGTGTGTTATAATCCCCAAAACAAAAGAGGGGGAACTTACTTGCAGCCTAAAAAAATAGCGGAACTTCTTAAAAGCCTGGCCGAGGATAAAAAAGCCGAAGATCTCATCCTTCTGGATATCGCCAAGATCTCCAGCCTGGCCCATTATTTTCTCATCTGTCACGGGAATAGCGACCGGCATGTGAAATCCATTGCCATGCATCTGATGGACGAAATGAAACAACGCAAGATGCCGGCTTGGCATGTGGAGGGTCTTACCGAGGGTAAATGGGTGCTGCTTGATTTCGGCCCCGTGATCGCCCACATTTTTTATAAAGAAACCCGCGAATTCTACAGCCTGGAACGGTTGTGGGGAGAAGCCAAGGAGATCTGAAGCCGGACCCCAGGCGCCGGATCGCGGTCTCCAGTCTTGACTATGAAATCCAAACTCGAAAATCTCATCAATGCGGCAGTTGCCGAATATTGCGCCCAGGTGGAGATCTCTAAGCCGGACGGCTTCAGCTACGATCTCCATCCTCCCAAAGATACCCAGCACGGCGACCTTGCGTGCAATGTGGCCTTCAAGCTGGCCAAGATCACGCGCCAGAAGCCTTCAGACATCGCGGGGAAGCTCATGGCCCTGCTCGACTCGAAAGTCGCCAAAGATTCGCCTATCGAAAAAACGGAACTGGCCGGTGGCGGGTTCATTAATTTTTATCTGACCAAATCAGGCCTCGGCGCGGTGCTTGTCCAGATCCACGATCAGGATAAAAATTACGGGAAGTCGGACTTCGGTAAAGGGAAAAAAGCTATCCTCGAGTTCGTGAGCGCGAATCCCACGGGACCGCTGACGATCGCGCACGGGCGGCAGGCCGCGGTGGGGGATTGCCTGGCGCGCATTCTCAAGTTCACCGGCCACACGGTGTATTCAGAATATTATCTCAATGATGCCGTCCTGCAGCGGGATGCTCGCCTGGTCGACCGGCTGATTACAGCCGGAG
>CAZGCC010000012.1:27193-28179 GCA_964524195.1 uncultured bacterium
AATGATGCCGGCCGTCAGATGCGGATGCTTGCCGCAAGTGTTTGGGCCCGCTACAACGAACTTTTGGGGATGGAGATGCCGTTTCCCGAGGACGGCTATCAGGGCGATTATGTGCGCGAGATCGCGCGCGATATTATTGAAAAAGAAAAAAAGGACTCGCTTCTGAAAGAGCCCGAAGAAAAGGCGGTCGAATATTGCGGCCTTTACGCCGTGAAGTATCTCATGGGCTCGATCGAAGAAGATCTCGCCAAGATGCGGGTTCATTTCGATAATTTCTTCAGCGAGAAGACGCTTTATGCCAAAAAGTCTGTGGAGCACGCGCTCGAAGTCCTGAAACAAAAGGGATATCTTTTTGAAAGCGAAGGCGCGCTTTGGTTCCGTTCGACGGATTTCGGAGATGACAAGGACCGGGTGGTCAAAAAATCCAGCGGGGAATACACCTATCTCGCGCCGGATATCGCCTACCATCTTTCCAAGTACGAGCGCGGCTACAATATGCTCGTCAATTTCTGGGGGCCGGATCATCATGGCTACATCCCGCGTCTCAAAGCGGCTTGTCAGGTGCTCGGTTACTCGCCGGAAGCGATCCATATCGGGATCGTTCAGCTCACCACGCTTTACCGGAAAGGCCAACCGGTCCGCATGTCCACGCGCGCCGGGGAGTTCGTGACGCTCCGGGAGCTTTATGAGGAGGTCGGGGTTGACGCGGCGAGGTTCTTTTTCGTGATGCGCCGGCAGGAAAGCCATCTGGATTTCGATCTGGATCTCGCGAAAGAAAAGTCTCAGGAAAATCCGGTTTATTATCTTCAGTACGCGCACGCCCGCATCGCGAGTCTCTCCAAGTATGCCGAGCAGGGGATCACCACAAAGGTGGATCTTAAACTTCTCGTGACGCCGGAGGAAGCGGAACTGATCGGGTGCCTTTCGCAATTTTCGGATTATCTTATCCAGGCGAGCCGGTCCACAGAGCCTTATCGTCTCGCGGA
>CAZGCC010000013.1:0-294 GCA_964524195.1 uncultured bacterium
AAATTCCGTATCAAATTTCAAATCCTTAAATAAAAAAGCATAGGCGAGAATGTCATCGGGCCGATCTAATGATATATCTATCCCCGGCTCTTCATTGAATTTGGATTTAAGCGCCTGCCTTATCTTCTCTATGATCCCATCCTTATTCAAACCAGCCATTGCCAGATAATAGTCCCTTGAAATATCCTTAGCGCCAACCAATCGCTCATTAAGCATTTGCTCCATTGGGGGATGGCCGGTAAGCTGCAAAGGTTCCTTTATGATTTCATCCGAGAGAATGTCCCATGCCATTTG
>CAZGCC010000013.1:394-16889 GCA_964524195.1 uncultured bacterium
AACTCTTCGGCTTTTATCTGTTGCGGTTTGCTGTCCTCAGCTGATACCACTCCCGACGTCATTACAGACAATGAAATAAACAAACCAACCCATGCTCTTTTCACTTTTGATCCTCCGTTGTTCGACCCCAAGCCAAAAATCGTGTTGGTTTGCGTCGCCAGAGATTACTTCAAAATAAATCGGAGAGGGCGAGATTCGAACTCGCGAGACCTTTCAGTCTACCCGCTTTCCAGGCGAGCGCACTAGACCAGGCTATGCGACCTCTCCACGAACTGCCGAGAAACATTCCTCGGGGAACGGGCAACGCTTTCGTTCGCCCTTTCCCGAGCGCCAAAGCGCTAAAGTGTATGTTGTTCTCTAAAAATGGTCAAGAAGCGAAGATCCCCGCGCTTCTAGGCAAGATAAGGCTGAAGGGCTTTCGGAAAAACGACCTGCCCGTCCGGACTTTGAAAGTTTTCGAGAAGACATAGCACGATCCGGGCAAGCGCCAACCCGGAGCCGTTCAGAGTATGAACGAATTCTAGTTTTTTTATCGCGGCGTTCCGGTAACGGATGTTCATCCGCCGCGCCTGGAAATCCGTAAAAAGGCTGCAACTTGAAACTTCAAACCATTTTTGGGTCGCGGGAGCCCAAACTTCGAGGTCATAACATTTTGCCGCGGCGAAGCTCATATCCCCGCTTCCGAGAAGTAAAACCCGGTATGGCAACTCCAGCGCTTGCAAAACATCCTCGGCGTCTTTAACAAGCGACTCGAGCTCTTGTCCGGAGCCCTCGGGTTTGACGAATTTCACCATTTCCACTTTGTCGAATTGATGAACCCGTGAGAGCCCCCGCGTATCTTTTCCGTAGGATCCCGCCTCTTTACGAAAACAGGGGGTGTACCCCGTGTATTTTACGGGAAGATCTTTTTCTTCGATCGTTTCATCCCGCATTAAGTTCGTGATCGGAACCTCCGCGGTCGGAATAAGAAAATGCTCTCCTTTTTCTTCGCCTTCCCCGGCCGCTAGCGCGTACATGTCCTCTTCCATTTTGGGGATCTGTCCGGTGCCTCGCATCGAGGCCCGGTTCACGATGGAAGGCGCCCAAACCTCGGTATAGCCATGCTTTCTCGTGTGAAGATCGAGCATGAAATTAATTAGGGCTCTTTCAAGCTTGGCCCCGACTCCAAAATAGACCGGAAACCCCGCCCCTGTGATTTTGCTCCCTTTTTCCATGGAAAAGAGCCCCAGGGTGGAAGCTAATTCGAGATGGTCTTTGGCTTTATAATCGAATTTTCGAGGCTCTCCCCATGACCGGACCTCTTTATTGCCCTCATTTCCCTTGCAAACAGGAACTTCGGATAACGGCATATTAGGGATGGTTAGCGCTATTTTATCGATTTTAAGCGATATGTCTCCCACCTTTGAGTCAAAATCAGCTATTTTTTGGGACGCTATTTTCATTTCTGCAATTAGACTGTCTGCGGGTTTCCCTTGTTTTTTTAAACAGGCTATTTCGTCGCTCGCGGAGTTTCTTTTAGCCTTAAGGTCTTCGCTTTGTTTCAGGAGGGTCCTTTTCTCAAGGTCGAGATCGAGGAGGGTTTGAATGTCGACCGAAACTCCTTTGGCTGCAAGGCCTTGGGCGACCTGGTCGGGATTTTCGCGGATGAATTTCAGATCGAGCACGGAGAGGGACTCCTATTTAGAACTTTTCTTCGCTGCCTTTTTTTCGTCCAGCAATTCAAGCTGGCTCGCGTCGGCCTCTTCTTCTTTGGCGACCACGCGGGTGGCAGAGGCGATCTTGTCCTTGTCCTTGAGTCGCATAACATGAACGCCCACAGCATTGCGACCGGAGGTGCGGATCTGGCTGACGGGACATCTCACCACCATCCCGCTCGTTGTCACGATAATGATCTCGTCTTCTTCGGCGACGGTCAAAACATTCACGACTTTGCCGTTTTTTTCGGAGACCTTGATGTTAATGATGCCTTTCCCGCCGCGGGACTGAACGCGATATTGGGCAAAAAGCGTTTTTTTGCCGAAACCATTTTGGGTGACGGTAAGTGCCGTGGCTTTGGGATTCACGATCTCGGCCGAGATAACCTCATCGCCTTTGGATAAGTTAACGCCGCGCACGCCGGTGGCATTGCGGCCCATTTCGCGAACATTGTCTTCCTTGAAGCGGATGGCTTTGCCGTCGCGCGTCGCGATAAAGATCTCATCCTTGCCGGTGGTGATCTTGCAAGCCACCAGCTCGTCTTTGTCGCGAAGCGTGATCGCGTTGATGCCGGTGGAGCGGGGCCGCGAGTATTCGATCAGGTTGGTCTTTTTGATCACGCCTTTGGCCGTCACCATAAGCACGAACCGTTTGTCATCGAACTCTTTGACCTGCAGAAATCCGGAAACCTGTTCGTTCTGGGCAAGGGAAAGAAAATTGACGATAGCTTTTCCTTTCGCCTGGCGGGAGGCCTGCGGGATATCGTAGGCTTTGCGCCAATAGACGCGCCCCTGGTTGGTGAAAAACATGATAAAGTCATGGGTTGAGGCGAGGAACATATGCTCGATAAAATCCTCATCGTCGCGAACGCCCGCGCCTGACACGCCACTTCCCCCGCGATTCTGTCTGCGGTACATCGTGACCGGGATCCGCTTGATGTAGCCAGCGTGTGAGATCGTGATCAGCACATCTTCCTGCGCGATCAGGTCTTCGATGTCGATGTCGCCTTCGGCCGCCACGATCTGGGTCCGGCGCTCATCTCCATACTTTTTGAGGATCTCATTCGTCTCTTCCTTGATGATGTCCAGGACCTTGCGGCGGCTTTTGAGCACCGCGTTGTAGTATTCTATCTTTTTGATGAGCTCGAGATATTCCTCGTCGATCTTCAACCGCTCGAGCTGGGTGAGTCTTTGGAGTTGGAGTTCCAGAATAGCTTTCGCCTGGATCTCCGTCAGCTTGAGGGCTTTGATCAACCCTTCTTTGGCGAGTTCCGGGCTTTTGGAGGTACGGATGATCTTGATGACTTTATCGAGATTCGCGATCGCTTTTTTGTATCCTTCAAGGATATGCGCGCGCTTTTCCGCCTTATCCAGCTCAAACCTTGTCCGCCGCATGACGACCGTGACACGAAAATCGATGAAATGTTCGATCATTTGTTTCAGCGTAAGAACGCGCGGCTGGCCATCGACCAAGGCGAGCATGATCACGCCAAAGGAGGATTGCAGCTGAGTGTGCTTGTAAAGATTGTTCAGGATGACCTGGGGGATCGCGTCTTTCTTGAGCTCGATCACGACGCGCATGCCGTCCCGGTCCGATTCATCGCGAAGATCCGAAATCCCTTCGATCTTTTTGTCTTCCACCAACCGCACGATCGACTCGATCAGGTTCGTTTTGTTGACCTGATACGGGATCTCGGTAATGATGATCGCATCTTTTTTGCTGCGACCGGTCTCGATCGCCGCCTTGGCGCGCATGACGATCTGCCCCCGGCCTGTTTCATAAGCCTTCTTGATCCCCTCGCGGCCGACGATCAATCCTGCCGTGGGAAAATCCGGTCCCATCACAATCTTGGAAAGTTCTTTAATGGTCACATCGGGATTGTCGATCGTCGCAATGATCGCCTTTGAGATTTCGGTCAAGTTGTGCGGCGGGATGTTGGTCGCCATGCCGACTGCGATCCCGGTCGAGCCGTTGACCAGCAGGGTGGGAAGCTTGGAGGGCAAAAGCGAAGGCTCTACCAAGGATTCGTCAAAATTCGGGACGAAGTCAACCGTGTCTTTGTCGATATCCGCCAAAAGTTCGTTGCTGAGGGCCGAAAGCCGCGCTTCGGTGTAACGCATGGCCGCGGCGCTATCTCCGTCGATGGAGCCAAAGTTCCCCTGACCCTCGACCAACGGATAGCGAAGCGAAAAATCCTGCGCCATGCGAACCATCGAATCATAGACCGCTGTGTCCCCGTGCGGGTGGTATTTGCCGAGCACTTCTCCGACGATGCGGGCGGATTTCTTATAGGCCTTGCTGTGCGTGATCCCAAGGTCGTTCATGGCGAACAAAATACGCCGGTGCACCGGCTTCAACCCGTCGCGGACATCCGGAAGCGCGCGGCCGACAATGACCGACATCGCGTAGTCGATGTAAGAATCCTTCATCTCCTCTTCGATGGGCCGGAGGATGATCTTTTCGTTCAGCGCGTATAAATTTTTTTGCTCTTCTGCCATGAGCTCTTCCCTTTTTTAAGCTTTATTAAATATCAAGATTCCGGACTGCTTTGGCGTGCCGCTCGATAAAAGCGCGGCGCGGCTCCACAGCATCGCCCATCAAGACCGAAAAGATCTCGTCAGCCTCGACGGCATCATCCAGCGTGACCTTGAGAACGGTCCGGGTCTCGGGATTCATCGTGGTCTCCCACAACTGCTCCGGGTTCATTTCTCCCAAGCCTTTATACCTTTGGAGCGTCATCCCTTCCTTCCCATTAACCTTCACGCACGCGAGAACATCCCGAAGAGCCTTTATTTCTCTTTTTTCTTTCTCCAAAGAAAGCTCGAAGAGAATGTCTTCCCCGGATTCGAAGTCTTCAAAGTTCAGGTCATATTTTGCGAGCCGTTTTTTCGCTTTTTCGAATTCTTTGGCTTCGAAGATCTCGATGAGATCGTGCGTCGGCGGAAGGACTTCTTCCTCTTCCGGCTCCTCGTCTTTTGCTTTCTTGGAGGACGGTTTTTCTTCCTTCTTTTTTTCTCCTTTAGCCTTCGCTTCCGCCAGAGCTTCCTTTTCTTCCGCTTTGATCTCGAGCGCTCTTTTCTTTTCGATCTCTCTGACATGATCTTCGACCTCTTTTTCGGAATAAAGGAAGGTCTCTTCGTTTTTAGCGAGAAGCCGCACGAGATATTGCGGGAATCCTTTTTTCTTGTCCTGCGCTTCCAGGAACCGGTGCCACAAGATTCCTTTCCGCGCGAGAGACCGCTCCAGATCTTCCATGGCCTGAACGAGCTCCATAAGCTCCCGCAGCTCTTTGCCTTCGATCTTGCCCCGGGAACCGTTCTTTTTAAGCGAAACCCCCTGGAGGCCGAAATCCAGCAGCATGCCGTTCATCTGTTCTTCGGTCTGGACATATTGCTCTTCTTTGCCGCGTTTCATTTTAAAAAGCGGCGGCTGGGCGATATAGATATGCCCGTTCTCGAGGAGCTTCTTCATTTTGCGATAGAAAAAGGTAAGGATCAGCGTGCGGATGTGGCTGCCGTCGACATCGGCGTCGCACATCAGGATGATCTTGTGATAACGGAGTTTTTCGATGTTGAACTCTTCGTCGATGCCTGCCCCGATCGCCGTAATGATGGTCCGGATCTCTTCGTTGGAAAGGATCTTGTCGATACGGGCTTTTTCCACATTGAGGATCTTTCCTTTGAGAGGAAGAATCGCTTGAAATCTCCGGTCCCGTCCCTGCTTGGCTGAGCCGCCGGCCGAATCTCCCTCGACGAGATACATTTCGGTGTTCGCGGGATCTTCGTCGGAACAATCCGCGAGCTTCCCCGGCAAAGACGCCGACTCAAGAGCTCCCTTTCGACGCGTCAGTTCCCGGGCTTTTCTCGCCGCTTCACGGGCGCGATACGCCAGCGCCGCTTTTTCAACGATCTTGTTGGCAATGGGCGGGTTTTCTTCGAAGAACGCGCTTAAGCCTTCGTAGATCACCGAATAAACGATCCCTTCGACTTCTCCGTTCCCGAGCTTGGTTTTGGTCTGGCCTTCAAATTGCGGGCGCGGCACCTTGACGCTGATCACCGCCGCAAGGCCCTCGTTCAAATCGGTTCCGCTGAGACCGCTTTCGACATCCTTTAAAAGATTTTTGCTTTTCGCATACTGATTCACCGCGCGGGTCATGGCGGTCTTGAACCCGCTCATATGCGTTCCGCCCTCGATCGTATTGATGTTGTTGGCGAAAGAAAAAACATCTTCGCCGTAGCTGTCGTTGTACTGGAACGCCGCTTCGACCTCTACATCGTCTTTGGTTTTATCTGCATAAAAGATCTTTTTGTGGAGAGGGTTTTTATTGCGGTTAAGGTACTGGATGAATTCGGAAATGCCGCCCTTATAAAGAAAAATGTGTTCCTTGATCTCTTTTTTGATGCGCTCGTCACGGATCGTGATGCGGATCCCTTTATTCAGGTATGCCAGTTCGCGCAGGCGGTTGGAGAGAACATCGAAACTGAATTCGATGCTTTCAAAGATCGTCTTGTCCGCCAGAAAGGAAACCGTGGTACCGCGCTCTTTCGTTTTCCCTTTCTCTGCCACCTTGGAGACGGGATGTCCTTTTTCGTACCGCTGCTGCCAGATTTTTCCGTCGCGCCGGACTTCCACCAGGCACCACGAGGACAGCGCGTTCGTGACCGAAACGCCGACTCCGTGAAGACCGCCTGAAACGCGATAGGCCTTATTGTCAAACTTTCCTCCCGCGTGAAGCGTGGTCATGACCACCTCAAGCGCGGATTTATTCTGCCCTTTGTGCAGATCGACCGGAATCCCGCGGCCATCATCCGCGACTGAGACGCTGCCGTCGGGACGGATCGCAACATCCACCCTTGTCGCGTGTCCGGCCAGCGCTTCGTCGATGGAGTTGTCTACCACCTCATAAACCAGATGGTGAAGACCGCGGAGCGTGGTATCGCCGATATACATTCCGGGTCTTTTCCGGACCGCTTCGACCCCTTCCAAAACCTGGATCTTGGTCGCGTCGTACTTTGTTGAAGCTCCGTCTTTCTTTTCTTTCTCGCTCATGTTCTTCCTTATAGAATAAGTAAAATTAATATTACCCAGCGCTTACTTCCCTACCAGCACCCGCACTTCTTTTACCGCTTCTTCCCCGAGCGCCGCCTGGGCCCGCTTTAAAAGCGAGCTCCGGTATCGCTGGCTGATCTCGTAGGCAAGCACCGAATCGGCCACATGCACATACAAAATTCCCTTCGAGGAAAGCTGGGGGCGGGTTTGTTCTTTCAACCTTTCTCCCGCAATGCTCGGCCAGGAATCGATCAATGCACTCCGTTTTTGTTTTTCAGGATCTTCAAATCCCCGGATCACTTTCGGCAGGATCGATCGAATGTCATCCATGAATGTCCGTTTATTTATCGTCCTGTTTCTTCATTAGTTGAGCTGCATCGGCATGATCACATAAAGATATCCCTCGCGTCCACGGATCAACCCCGGTTTGTCCGGGTCGTTCAGCGAGATACTGATGTTTTCATCCGAAAGGTTTTTTAACACATCTAAAAAATATCCGGGGTTAAACCCTATCGTTATTTCCCCTCCGCTAAAAACCGCGGGAAGTTCTTCTTTCGCTTCTCCCATATTGGGCGTTTTTGCGGAAACAATGATCTTGTTTTTTATAAAATCAAATTTAAGCGCCGGGGCTTCCGGGGAAGTTAAAAGAGAGGCTCTTCGCACCGCTTGGAGAAACTCTTCCCGGTTGGCCTGGACTTGTGTTTTTTCTTCTTTGGGGATCACCTGGTCATAATTAGGGAAATTTCCTTCTATTAAACTCGAGGTAAGATAGGTGTCCTCGAAACAAAAAATAACTTTATTTTGAGTGTGGATGATTTTCACCACCCCTTCCCACCCCAACAATTTTAGAAGTTCATGGATGGTTTTAGCGGGGATGATCATCTCAATGTTTTTTGTGTTTTTTTGTTTAGTTTCTCTTTTATAAAAAGCCAACCTCCTCCCATCCGTAGCCACAAAACGGAGCTGGTTCCCTTGTATAGAGAGAAGAACCCCATTTAACACATACCTTGTTTCATCATGGGAGATCGCAAAAGAGGTGAGAGAAAGACTCTCTTTTATAACCGCCTGCTCTACCTCTATCGCGTCAGTAAGGGAAAATTCGGGGAGTTTAGGATATTCCTCTTTATCTAATCCCATTATTTTAAAGTGAGATTTTCCCGCTTTAATATTAATGGTGTTGTTTTTTGTGACGGAAATTTCCACCATCCCTTCGGGAAGTTCTTTAACAATATCAAAAAATTTTCTCGCGGGGACGGTAATGCTCCCTGGTTGAACGATTTCCACCGAAAGAAGTGTTGAAATCCCCACCTCCATATCTGTCGCAACGATCTTTATTTTTCCATCTTTTTGTGTTTCTAGAAGAAGGTTGTTCAGGATGGGAAGGGTGCTGGGTTTTGAGGCGGCAATATTAACCCCTAAGGTTATTTTTTTTAATAGCTCGCTTTTTTGGACCTTTATCTCCATAAAAACTCCTTCTTCTTTTATTATTCTATATTTAAAAAACAGTAATCGTAGTAATAACTGCTGTTAATTTGTGGATATCCTACACAACTATCCAAAAAAGAACGAGATATAAAAAAGTTTTCCTGGGGATTCCCAACCTATCTTTTTAACAACCCAAGAAGCTTGTCTAATAAAACCCGCACAGCGACATCTTTATCTCTCTCCGCCGTGATTTTATTACAAGAGTGAAGAACGGTGGTGTGGTCTTTCCCGCCAAAATACTCCCCGATCTCCGGCAAGGAATGTTGGGTAAGCTCCCTAACAAGATACATCGCGATTTGCCGCGGGCGCACAATAGAGACCGTTCTTCTCTTGGAGCGCAAGTCCGAAACCTTTACGCTAAAATAATCCGCCACCACCTTCTGGATGCCTTCAATGGTGAATTTTTGGGCCTCCTCTTTAAAAGAGTCTTTCAAGATCTCTTGCGCTAACCGTATGTCGATCTTGGAGTTAGTGAGGGTGCAATAAGCCACCACCCGGATAAGAGCGCCCTCGAGCTCGCGGATATTCGACTTTATTTTATCGGCGATGAAATAAGCCACATCATCAGGAACCACAACGGTTTCCCGCTCCATTTTCTTTTTTAAAATAGCGACGCGGGTTTCAAAGTCCGGAGGCTGAATATCCGTGACCAGCCCCCAACCAAAGCGGGACACCAGGCGCTCTTCAAGCCCCGGAATGTCCTTAGGGGGGCGGTCGCTTGTGACAACGATTTGCTTGTGAGCTTCATAGAGCGTATTGAAGGTATTAAAAAATTCTTCCTGGGTCGAATCTTTTTCGGCGATAAAATGAACATCATCTATAAGAAGGAGATCAAGAGTGCGATACTTTGCTCGGAATTGAGGTGTGGATTTCGTCTGGATCGCGGTGATCAGTTGATTGGTGAACTTTTCGCTGGAGATATAGAGAATTTTAAACTCAGGGTGACGGCGCTTCATTTCATGGGCGATGGCCTGGAGAAGATGTGTTTTTCCCAAGCCGGTCGGACCATAAATAAATAGAGGGTTGTATTGCTTGGCGGGCGATTCGCTGACGGCGACGGAGGCCGCATGAGCAAAGCGGTTCCCGGGGCCGATCACGAAATCATCAAAGGTATATTTTTGATTCCACCCCGAGACATCTTCCCTCTCCTTGCTTTGCGCAGGAACAGGAAGCGAAGGAGCGGCTTTGGGGGTCTCTACAACCTGATAAACGATCTTCGGGACATAGCCCAAAACCTCTTCAGCGGAAGCAAGAACAAGATTTTGATAATGATCCTCGAGCCATTTTCCGTAGTATTGGTCCGGCACGCCCAAGAGCAGAGCTTCTGAGGAAGCTCCCAAGAGAGAAACCGGCTCGAACCAGGTTTTAAAGGATCGCTCGCTTAACTCCCGGGAAAGAATAACGCAGATCTTTTTCCAAAGAGCCTGAGAAGCTTCTTCAGGGGGAGAAGAAAGAGGCTGGTTCACAAGAAAGCGCGTCCTTTATGCCTTATCCACAGGATATTAATAAGAAAAAAATGATTATTTTTAATATTGTATTTAGAAGAAGCAAAAATGTTCAAAACAAATCAAGTGGATATAAACAAGTTTTCAACAGACAAAAAATAGTAAAAATAAAGGTTCGCCCCGAAAAGAGGCGAACAATAATTTCTAACCGGGACATTCTACAGAAAAAAGAAGCTTTGTCTATGTCCTTTCTCAAAAAATTTTTTGGAAAAAGAAAAAGGAAAAAAATAAAAAGGAGGATTTAAAAAAGAAAAAGATTTTCTTTTTTTAGCGAAACAAAACGCTGGATATTGACATCGAACTTCACTATAATCCCGCCCTATGGTTAAAAGAACATATCAACCTTCCAAAAGAAAACGCCGGAACAAGCACGGGTTTCTTGCCCGCACGCGCACCCAGGGTGGACGAAAAGTCCTTGCGCGGCGTCGCAAAAAAGGCCGGAAAAAGCTGACCCAAGTCTAAGCGTTGGAGCCCATGAACCGGCTCGGTACGGATCAGAGGATCCGGCGGCAAACAACCTTCAAGCGCCTCGTCGAAACAGGACAATTCGCTCGCGGGGAGTTTTTTTATTTGTGGGCCGCAAGACGCAGCGACCTCGGATCCTTGGCGCGGAAAGCACGGCCGATGATCGGGATCTCCGTGAGCAGAAAAACGGACCCGAGAGCGGTCGGGCGGAATCTTTGGAAGCGACGCATCCGGGAGATCTTCCAGAAACAACAAGAACAGCTGCATCCCGAGGCCGTTTGTCTGATCAAGGTCCGTTCGGGAGAAAAAAAACCTTCTTTTTCTGCTATGGAAGAAGACCTCATCAAGCTTTTTAAAAAAACGGGAGCCTGGGCGTGAAACATCTTTTGATCATCCTGATACGGTTTTACCGCGCCTGCGTTGCGCCTTTTTTGGGGCCTTGCTGCCGTTTTTCCCCAAGCTGCTCCGTTTATGCCGAGGAGGCGATCGGCAAGAAAGGTTTTTTAACCGGGACAAAAATGACGCTCCAAAGGCTTTGCAAGTGCCACCCCTTTCACCCCGGCGGATACGACCCCGTTCAATAAGGAAAAACCATGGATAAAAATACCGTTAAAGCGATCGTTCTTGCCGCGCTGGTGATGCTGTTTTACCCAATGTTGGTCCAAAAATTCTACCCGGCAGCCTATGAAAAAAAACCGGCGCAAGCGGTCGTTTCTCCCCAAAAAGCTCTTCCCGAAGCCCCGGTAGCGCCCGTCGCTCCTGCGGTCATCAGCGAGACAAGCCTGGAGAAAGCGCCCGCGCCGGCCGTCGCGTTTTTTGAAAACGCTTTCTACAAAGCGGAATTCTCGACGCTGGGAGGCACGATCACGGAGCTTTCTTTTTTGGGAGAAAAAGGAAGGCAGGAATTCACAAAAACCTCTTTTTTCTCCGGCGACCCGCGAGTCTCGGGGATCTTTGGCGCGAGCGTTTTGCACGCAAAAGCGGACCTCTCCGAAACGGTTTTTAAAATGTCCCGGAAAGGAACCAAGGGCGAGATCCTGGAGTTTTCTTACGAGCTCCCTGGGGAATATCAGCTGACCAAGACCTATGTTTTTCAGAACGACAAACCCGCGATGGAGCTGACCGTCCGCGTTAAAAATCTCTCGAACATCGAAAAACATTTTCCTATCACGCTGAACTACGGCATGAGCCACGAAGCGGGATATGAGAAGAACTACGGCTACTATGACGCCGTGGCGTATACCGGCAAACTTCAAACCAAGGACCTCTCCGGGATCAAAAAGAAAGGCTTTTCTTTTCCCGAACAAACCGCGTGGGTCGGATTGATCAAAAAATATTTCGCGTTACT
This sequence comes from uncultured bacterium, assembly GCA_964524195.1. Lineage (GTDB taxonomy): Bacteria > Omnitrophota > Omnitrophia > Omnitrophales > Aquincolibacteriaceae > Aquincolibacterium. Next base: position 11,942 of record CAZGCC010000013.1, read on the forward strand.
TGTAAAACCCGACAGCAAGATCGTCGCGGGAAGCGCGCGCGCAGACTCCAAAAACCTTTGGGGAGAAATGACGCTGGAGCCTTTGTCGGTGCCGGCGGAAGCTGAGGGAGAGCGAAGCTTTTTGATCTATGCCGGGCCGCAGCGGTACGAGGAGCTCAAAAGCTTTGGCTTCGGATTTCAGGAGGTCCTGTCGCGAGGGTTTTTCGGTCTTTTTAAAAGCTGGATCCTTATGGTCCTGAAATTCCTGAACCAGTACACGCATAATTTCGGCTGGGCGCTTGTGATCCTGACCTTTCTCATCAAGCTGCTCTTTGCGCCGCTGACCCATATCAGCTATGCGAGCATGAAAAAAATGCAGCTTCTGGCGCCCAAAATGAAAGCGATCCAGGAACACAACAAAAAGGATCCCGCGAAATCCCAAAAAGCGCTTATGGAGCTTTACCGGCGGAACAAGGTCAATCCCATGATGGGGTGCCTGCCGATGTTGATCCAGATCCCGGTTTTTATCGCGATGTTCAAGCTGTTGCCCGAAGCGATCGAGCTGCATGGGGCGCCGTTCATCGGCTGGATCAAGGATCTCTCCGCCCCGGACCATTTTTTGACGCTACCTTTCACCGTCCCCTTTCTCGGATGGAACTCGCTGAACATACTGCCGATCTTGATGGCGGCGTCCCAGGTTTGGTATCAAAAACTTATGCCTGCGCAGCCCGGCTCGAGTCCGGAGCAGAGAACCATTATGAATATCATGCCCGTCTTTTTTGGTTTTATCTGCTACAACATGCCTTCGGGCCTTACGCTTTACTGGACGCTGCAGAACGCTTTTTCGATCATCCAGCAGGTCTTTATCAATCGCGTCGTGATCGTCCTGCACCACGAAGATCAATAAAAAAATTCGGGAAGCGTTCATCGGGGAACGGCAAAGGCTAAGCGTTCCCCGCTCTGCGGTTCCCGTTTCCCGGGGAAAATGACCTCCACACAAAAATACGCGGCCATCATCGTAGGGGCCGGCCATGCCGGCGTGGAAGCTTCTCTTGCGATCGCGCGTTGCGGCTTCCCCGTTCTCGTTCTCACCATGGACACTAACGCCATCGCGCGCATGTCCTGCAACCCCGCGATCGGCGGCCTCGCTAAAGGACATATTGTCCGCGAGATCGACGCCCTCGGCGGCGAAATGGGCCTCGCGACAGACGCGACAGGCATCCAGTTCCGCATGCTCAACCGCTCCAAAGGACCCGCCGTCTGGGCGCCGCGCGCCCAAGCGGACAAGAAGCAATACGAGCTTTATATGAAACGGGTTCTCGAGTCCGAAAAAAATATCACGCTGCGGCAGGGACAGGTTACGGCGATTCTCGTTAAAGATAATGTTTGTTATGGCGTCCGTACTCAGGCGGGCGAAACTTTTTTAGGACAACATGTGATCCTGACCACAGGAACTTTTTTGCAAGGATTGATCCATGTGGGAGAGGAGCATTTTCCGGGCGGGCGACGGGACGAGCCTCCCGCCACCGGGCTTTCGGAGTCACTCCGTGAAAACGGGATCGAGCTGGCACGATTTAAAACAGGAACGCCTCCGCGGCTTCACCAGAAAAGCATCCGATGGGAAATCCTGGAGGAACAAAAAGGAGATGATCCTCCGCATCCGTTTTCTTACCGGACCCACAATTTCAAGGCCGACCAACTTTCCTGCTATCTGACGCATACCAACGAGAAGGCTCACGAGATCATCCGGAAAAATCTGAACCGCTCTCCTCTTTACGCCGGGAGGATCGTCGGAATCGGCCCGAGGTATTGTCCGTCCATTGAAGACAAGATCGTAAAATTTCCTGACAAGAAGAGCCATCAGATCTATCTCGAGCCCGAAGGGCGCGACACCGTGGAGATCTATATGAACGGTTTTCCGACCTCCCTGCCCAAAGATGTGCAGGAAGAAGCATTGCGGGAGGTCCGGGGGCTTGAGAACGCCGAAATTCTGAAATACGGCTATGCCATCGAATACGATGTTGCGCCTCCGACCCAGCTTAAACACTCCCTGGAAACAAAAAAGATCCAAAATCTTTTCTTTGCAGGCCAGATCAACTGCACCTCCGGATACGAGGAAGCCGCGGCGCAGGGCCTGATGGCAGGGCTCAATGTTATCCGTAAGCTCTGCGGCGCCGGAGAGTTTGTTCTCGACCGGACCGAAGCTTATATCGCGGTCATGATCGATGACCTTGTGACCTGCGGCACAAATGAGCCCTACCGGATGTTCACCTCGCGCGCGGAATTCCGGCTTCTGCTCCGCCAGGACAATGCGGACGAAAGGCTTATGTTCTACGGGCACCAGTTCGATCTCATTGACCCAAAAACATTCGAAGAATTCAATGCCCGAATGGATCGGATGCAGCGAGACATACGGGAGCTTAAAGCGAAAAAAATAAAGAACGACACTCTGTATCAATATTTAAAACGGCCAGAAATAACATATAAAAGCTTGATATCAAACAAGTTACACTCCTCAAAGCTTTCGGATGATGAGATCCATCGTGTTGAAAGCGAAATAAAATATGAGGGCTATATTGCCCAGCAGCGGAACGAAGTAAAAAAATATGCAAAACTCGAAAAGAAAAAAATCCCGGACGGAATGGACTACGAAGAAATTTTGGGGATCGGCCGCGAAGCAAAAGAAAAGCTAAAAAAAATCCAACCGGAATCGATCGGACACGCCGCCCGAATTCCCGGGATCTCTTCCTGTGATTTGTCGCTTCTCGCTGTTTTTATCGAAAAAAAATCCAAAGAATCTGCCAAGCAATAAACGCGGTTCAAAGAAAAACCTCCAAGGTTCTGTGACAAGCCTTTCTTTCCATCGAAAGTTTTAAAAAGCGCCATACCCTCAGCAATTCGCCTCTTTAACGAACATTGCTACTCGTTTTCCAATGAAATCAAATAGAAGCATAATGAATTGTCCAAAAGAAGCCAATAAGTCTTAAGCAAAAGACCTAATATAGCTTGAGTTATGAAAAAAAGGCAAATCCTGATCAGACATGTTTCATGTGAAACATGTCCAGAAAATAGAGCTCTTAACATAAGGCCTTTTTGGAAGCTAAAACAATCCGACAGGCCTAGATAATTAGGAGCTAGTACCGGAAAAATTTTAGAAGTTCGTCCTCATTGCTCTAGCGATAAAATTAAGTTGCCATCTGTTAGATAATATGTAAAATACAAACCCAAGAAGCGCTATTATGTATAAAATGACAATGTTTCCCGTGAAACATAAGGAGGTTGTATGGTAAAAATCTTCTCTTTTTTCAATCAAAAAGGTGGCGTCGGAAAAACAACATCCGTTGTTAACATGGCAACCGTATTAGCCGGTTTAGGGAAAAAAGTTTTGCTAATAGATCTTGATTCTCAAGGCAACGCTACTAGTGGTATAGGGATAGAGAAAGATGAAAATGAGTCCACAGCTTATCAACTTCTTGTTGAAAACGCAGACCCTAACGGCATCATCAAAAAAACAGCTATAGAAAACCTCTGGATCATCCCATCGAATGCGCACCTTGCCGGAGCCGAAATGCATCTTATAAGCCAGGAAAAAAGAGAGTTTGTTCTACGAGAAAGGCTCGCAACGATTTCTAAAGAATACGACTTCATATTTTTAGACTGTCCGCCATCACTCGGATTAATAAGCATAAACGCTTTGACATCAAGCGGTTATGTCATTATTCCGCTCCAGTGCGAATACTATGCGCTTGAAGGTCTTGGGCAGCTTCTAAACACTTATCAGCTTGTCAAAAAAAATCTAAGCTCAGAGCTTGAGCTTGGCGGTGTGATATTGACCATGGCAGATGTGAGGACTAACCTGACCCAGCAAGTTATCCAGGAGGTCCGGAATTATTTCAAAGACAAGGTTTTTCAGAGCGTGATACCAAGGTCGGTGAAACTTTCTGAGGCGCCGAGCTTTGGGAAGCCCGCTGTTTTGTATGATCCTCACAACCGCGGATCTCAAGCTTATGTGGAACTCGGGAAAGAATTTTTAATGCGATTCGGTTCTGACGAAGACCGGAAAAATATTTCCGTTAGCGTCGCCACGGTGGAAACGCCGGAGGTCGTCCAGGAAGAAAAAGCGCCGGCTCCTGATCAAGAGACCGCGCTCGCAAGCGAATCAGCGGAAGCAACTCAAACAAATTCTTGAGAATCTCTAACCTGTTTTTAAAGAAGGAGTTACAAAAATGAAAAAAGCTCTCGGTAAGGGATTAAGCGCTTTAATTCCCGATAGTTACAAGGACCAAATGGCTGCGGCAACAAAAGAAGTTTCAACAGAAGCCACGCTTACAGCGGAAGTTGAAAGCGCCGTTCAGGCCACGACAAGTTTTTCAAAGACCTCGGCATTTCAGATGATCCCGGTGTCCCTCATTTCAGGGAATGCGGACCAGCCTCGCAAAACATTCAACACGGAAACGATCGAAGAGCTCGCGAACTCGATCCGGGAAAAAGGAGTGCTGCAGCCGGTGATCGTGAAACGGAAAGGAGAAGGAACCTATGAGCTGATCTGTGGAGAACGGCGATTCCGCGCTGCGACCCTATGCGGGTTGACCGAAGTGCCGGCTATCATCAAAGACATTGCGGCGGAAGATTTTCTGGAATGGGCTCTGATCGAGAATATCCAGAGAGAAGATCTCAATCCCATCGAAGAAGCCGAAGCGTATCAACGGCTTATGGAGGAGCGCATGATCTCTCAGGAAGAGGTCGCGAAGCGAGTAGGGAAGAACCGCGTGACAGTCACCAACACGCTGAGGCTTTTGCGCCTGCCCCAAGAAGTGAAGCAATATCTTACGGAAGGAAGGCTGTCCGCGGGGCATGCCCGGGCACTCCTCGGACTTCTAACCCCCGAGCATCAGCGGCATATGGCCAAAAGGATCGTCGAAGAAAACCTTTCGGTGCGTCAGGTTGAAGCGCTTGTGAACCGTAGCAA
>CAZGCC010000013.1:16899-25662 GCA_964524195.1 uncultured bacterium
GACCGCGCGACACCTTAGCGCCGAGATCGTGGACCTCGAAACGCGGTTAACGCATTTCCTCGGGACCCAGGCGAAGATCTATCCGCGGAAAAATCAAAAAGAAGGTCGTCTTGAGATCCAGTATTTTTCTCTAGACGATCTCGACCGCGTTCTCCAAAAGATAGGCTTACCAAGGGGCTAAGCATCCGGATCTTTTCCTGGTGCGCGAAAAGGGGCTTTACAGAAACCCCGTCCAGCGTGCTATAATTTCTCCGCATCATTGCTTCTGCGTTCTGTTTTTATTGTCGAGAAAAAATTCCTCGCAGAGACGGTACAACGCCTTTCAAACGAAGGGAACTCCGCATGGCAAAAAGATTTTTTGGCGCGAAGAGTTTTTCCATCCTTTTAACAATCTTTGTTTTAACAGGGTGCGGATCGCCGCTCGAGCCGGGGAACAAAGGCGTGACGGAAGTGAAAGTCAGTTTTTGGGGAACGCCCGAGGAGATCGGGATCATCACCGAGGCGCTGGCGCCCTGGCAGGCGGAGCATCCCGAGATCAAGATCGTTTTTGAGCACACGCCTTACACCGGCTATATCAGTAAAGTTCTGACCCGGATCGCCGGCGGTGCTGCGCCGGACATCATCGCGACCGAAGTCGATTACTTCGTGACTTTCGCTACAAAGGGTGTTCTTGAAGACCTGTTGCCTTACGCCAAAGATGACCCCCAAGGGTTTGACACCAGCGATTTTTTCCCGCAGATCCTCGATCGCTTCACTTACCAAGAAAAACTGTTGGCGATCCCACGGGATATCGCCCCGTTCGCTTGTGTTTTTTATAACAAGAAAGTTTTTGACCAGGCCAATATTCCTTATCCCTCTGACGATTGGAACTGGAGCGATCTTCTCCGTATTGCCCGGGATCTTACAAAAAAAGACAGCTCTGGCCGCATTTCTCAATACGGGTTCTACAGCTGGGCGTGGCAGAATTTTGTTTATGGAAATGGCGGCGGGCTGGTAGACAATATAAAAAATCCCACTAAAACCCAGCTTGATGACGATCGGTCCATCATGGGCCTTCAATTTTACGCGGACCTCAGCGCGCTTTATGAAGCCATGCCAACGCCCACGGCTTTTACGAATTTCGGGATGGGCGCCGACCGCATGTTCGCCAACGGCCGCATCGCCATGTTCCTTTCCGGGATTTGGGAGACGCCGCAATTCCGCAATTATGATTTCGAATGGGATGTTGCCATGTTTCCCAAGAACGACAAAGGAGTCCGCGCCTTTGGGACCGGAGGAACAGGATACGCGATCCTCAAATCCTCCAAGCGGAAAAAAGCAGCTTGGGAAGTGATCAAAGCCCTCACCGGACCGGAAGGGCAGCGCCAGTTCGCCAAACGCGGCCTCGCGCAACCTGCGCGCATTTCTGTAGCGAAAAGCGACGCGTTTGCCGATGATCCCTCCGCGCCTAAAAATAAAAAAATGCTCAATGAAGCGGTTCAATACGCGGTCTTCAGTCCGTTCCATCCGAAATGGCGAGAGATTGAGGAAAAATATATCCGTCCGAAGCTGGATCTGATCTTTAACGGAAAGAAAACCGCCGCGGAAGCCGCCAAGGAATTGGCCCCCGAAGTCAACGCTCAGCTACGACAGCCTGAATAAAAGCCACCCTTTTCAAAAAGACAAGGAGTTCTTAGTCTTATGCCCCGAAAGACCCAGGAAAGAAAAAAAGCGGAAGCAAAAATGTTGACGAAGGAAGACAGCGCTGAAAAGAAGTTTGCCTCCAAGTACGGATATTTTACTCCCGACGGGAGGGAGTTTGTGATCACGAGGCCGGATACGCCGCGACCCTGGGTGAATGTGATCTCGAACGGGGATTACGGAATGATCGAAACGCAGACTGGATCGGGTTTTTCCTGGCGCGACAACTCGAATCTGTCCCGGGTCACGCGCTGGGATCAAGACCTGGTCCGCGACAATTGGGGAAAATATATTTATGTACGCGACCGGGATACCGGGGATTACTGGTCCGGGACCTGGAAGCCGTGCATGCCGAAATTTGATTTTTTTGAGGTGCGGCACGGGCAGGGATACTCGGTTCTGACCAGCAAGCTCAACGGGATCCGGTTCGAGAAAACGGTTTTTGTCGATGTGGAAGATCCGGTCGAGATCTGGAAGGTCGTTTTGACGAATCAGTCCGGCAAAAAAAGGCGTCTGAGCCTTTTTACCTATTTTGACTGGTGTCTCGGCAACTGGTCGGACACGCATCGCGAATTCCATAAAACCTTCATTGAAACATGGATCGATAAAAAATATGGCTGTATCCACGGAAGCAAGCGCGCGCCCCTCGTGCCCGGGTTCATCTCGACCGGCATGACCGAAAAGCCTCTGCAGGGATTTCATGCCGCAAGCCCCAAGCCCGTGGCTTATGATGGCGATAAAGAATCTTTTCTCGGCCGGTATGGCGAGATCCATGCGCCGGCGGCCGTTGTAGAAGGAAAATGCCGCAACTCCGAAGGAAAATGGGGAGATGCCGCCGCAAGTCTTCAAGTGGATGTGGAGCTTGGCCCCAAAGAATCAAAGACCGTGATCTTTACGCTTGGATCCACGCGAACCCGCGAAGAAGCGGAACGGATCATGCAGAAATATTCCAATCCCAGAGCTGCGGAACAGGAACTTCAAAGGGTCAAATCCCTCTGGGATTCTTTTGTCCACGCCTCGGAAGTCGAGACGCCGGATGAGGCGCTCAATTTCATGACGAACACCTGGATGAAATACCAGGCGATTTCCGCCCGCATTTGGGCCAAGTGCGCTTACTATCAATCCAGCGGCGGGTACGGGTTCCGCGACCAGCTTCAGGACTGCCAGATCTTTTTCGCGACGCGCCCGGAGCTCGCGAAAAAGCAGATCCTTCTTCACGCCGAACAGCAATTTCCCGACGGTACGGTCTATCACTGGTGGCATCACGGGACCAACATTGGCGCGATCACGCACTGTTCCGATGACCTTCTCTGGCTCGATTTTATCACGCTGAACTATCTGGACGAGACAGCGGACGAAGCGATCCTGGATACGGTCGTGAAATTCCTATCGGATCCCAAAACCAGGGAATGTACCTCAGGAACACTTTATGATCATCTGCTTCGCGCGATCGACAAGGCCCTTACAAGGTTTTCCCCTCGAGGGTTGCCTCTCATCGGAGAATGCGACTGGAATGACGGCTTGAGCCATGTTGGCGTGAAAGGGAAAGGGGAGTCGATCTGGCTGGGGCATTTTCTTTACGGCATTCTGAACCGCATCGCGCCGATCATGAAAAAGCGCGGCGATAAAAACAAGGCCGAGGAGTATCTCCGCCGCGCCGAAGCGATGAAGAAAGCTTTGAACCAGGACGGTTGGGACGGGGAATGGTATCTCGGAGCGACCCGCGATGATGGAAGGCCGCTAGGGAGCAAGAAATGCGAGACGGGAAAGATCTTCCTTAACTGTCAGACCTGGGCGGTCATTACAGGCGTTGCCGACGCCAAGCGCGCCAGGATCGCCATGGACTCCGCCGAGAAAATGCTCTACAAGAAATACGGACCGCTTCTTCTTACTCCGGGATATAACAAAACCGACGCAACGATCGGCTATATCACAAGATATGCTCCCTCGGTCCGCGAGAACGGCGGGCTTTACACGCACGCCGGGACTTGGGCGGTTCAGGCCGAAGCCATGATGCGCGACGGGGACAAGGCTTATCAGGTCTACAAAAGCTTCAACCCCGCGATCCGCGGATTGGAACCGGACATTTATTACAGCGAACCTTATGTGACACCGGGTAATGTGGACGGTCCGGATTCTCCCAACAATGGTCGCGGCGGGTGGACCTGGTACACGGGGTCGGCGGCATGGTATGAGGTGGTTGTGATGAATTGGCTTTTGGGGATCCGACCCACCGCCGAGGGCTTGATTGTGGATCCTGTGATCCCGAAGAAATGGCCCGGTTTCAAAATGAAGCGGCTTTTTCGCGGGGCCACCTATTTGATCGAAGTCAAAAATCCCGATCAGACCGGTCAGGGAATCAAGGCTGTTCTGGTGGATGGGAAAAAACAAAAAGAGAACCTTATCCCGGATCTTCGGGACGGCAGAACGCACCGGGTCGAAGTTACGCTCGGATAGGCTCTTGGACCATGATCTCTCAAAGAGGGCGTTCCTCAGGTTTGAAAGACAGCCTGAGGAGCGCTTTTTTTGCTTTTTCGATCTTGATCCTGATGACCGGCGCCCACCGCGAGGGTTTTGCCAGCGCTAAAGAATCCTCTCAAAAAAATCAGGAAAGCCATGTCCAGCAGATCGGGCCCGCCGGCCGCGACCCGGCGCTGGATGTCGGCAAGATCTACAACAGTCTTCCTGCCCGCAAACCCCTTCGGAGTTCGACCCAGTTCAAAGTCGTCGATGATTTCAGATCGGTCAAGCTCAAGAACAGCTTGGGCGGGGATTGGATCATCGAAAAGGATCAGACGAAAAAAGTCCGTCTGGACCTGAAAAAAGAAGACGCTCGAGGAGCCCCCTCGGGATCTTCTCTCTGGGCCCGGGTCAATCTCAGAAAAAAAGACGGAACGACTTTCAAAACATCCCTGGGGCGGTTGGACATGAGCGCCGCCAATTATCTCGTGTTCAAATGCAAAACCGAGAACACGGGGCCTTTCGCTGGACGAATTCGTGTGGCCTTGACCGATTGGGCAGGAAGGACGGTGGAAAAAGACATTACGGAGGCCTGTCTTGCGACCGAAGAATGGAATGATGTTTTTTTGCCGATGGCAATTTTCATGGGGGTCGACCTTGACCAGCTGGATTCGCTTTCTTTCAGCGTTTTTTCCGGAAAAAACAATTTTGCTGGCAAGATCGGTCTGGACGAGATCGCTTTTTGGGGTCGTCCCGAGGTCGGGTTTGAAAGCGTTCTGGATAATTTCGCAGGATTCCCCAAAGCGGTCCTTAACGAACCCCGGCGGAAAGAGCTTCTGTCCACGCGCGACGACAAACAGCTTTTGCTCAAGGTTGCGCAAGACACCTGGAAGTATTTCGAGAACGCTACTGATAAAAAGACCCGCCTTGTTTCGGACCATTTCAAGGTCGGAGACTATCCTTTAGCGGCCGCTTACACCTCGCCGACCAACATCGCTATGGACCTTATGGGGACGGTGGCTGCGCGAGAGCTCGGGGTCATCTCTCCGGAAAAAGCGGCCCGCCGGGTCGAGACTCTTTTGAAAACGATCAGAAGCCTGAAAACATGGAAAGGGTTTTTCTTCAATTTTTACGAAACAACAAAGCTGAATGTTACGAGGCAGTTCATATCGAGCGTTGACAGCGGCTGGTTGGCTGTTGCTCTCGTGGTTGTGCGGCAGGCTTTTCCCGGAGACATTGCAAAGGAAGCCACCGCCATTCTTGACGGATTCCATTTCCAGGACTTCCTGGATCCGGAAAACAACCAGCTTCGAGTGGGGTTCGATGTAGAGAACCAGCGGTTCACGCCCTACCATTACGGGATGGTCGTGACGGAGGCGCGGGCGACGAGCCTTTACGGGATAGGAAAAGGAGATCTTCCCCAAGAGCACTGGTGGCATCTTTACCGTACGGCCCCGGAGGAATGGGATTGGCAGACACAGCCGCCCCAAGGCAAGATGGTCAAAAGGGACAATGTCAGCTATTTTCAGGGTTATTATCTGGAAGGATCAAAAAAATTTGTGCCGTCCTGGGGGGGATCGCTTTTTGAACTTTTAATGCCAACCATGGTGATCCATGAAGAAAAACTTGCTCCCCGGAGCCTCGGGGCAAACAACAAGATCGTTGCCGAACTTCAAAGGGACTATGCTCTTCACGAGAAAAAATATCCTGTCTGGGGGATCTCGCCGGCATCAACTTCGGACGGAAGGCGGTGGCAATATGGAGAGTACGGGGTCAAAAAACTCGGCGTTAAAGGATATCCGGACCGCGGCGTGATCACCCCGCATGTAAGCTTTCTGGCGCTGGATGCTTTACCCAAAGACGCGATCAAGAATATCCGCAAGCTTCTCGAGTTCGAGATCTACGGAGAGTACGGCTTTTATGACTCTATTTCTTTCCCGAGCCAAAGGATCAACACCCAGTATCTGGCTTTGGACCAGGGCATGGTGCTCATTCCAATCGCAAACTACCTGAAAAAAGGCGTGATCCAGGACTATTTCCATGCGGACCCTGTTGGGAAGAAAATTAAAGAATTGCTCGGACAGGAAGATTTCTTTAAGAATTAAAAGCTCTAACTCTTTGGTTCGAAAAGAGTTAAGGTTTCAACAAAAAACCACTCAATTAACGCTTTGACAAAGGATATTGTAGAGTTAAAATGAGCGCCACTTGAGACGCTTATATATCGTTAAGGAAACGAGTTACAGAAAGCCCCATTTTTGAAAGGAGCTTCAAGGTTATGATCATCAAGCAGATGCTCAAAGACAGAACCCTTACCGACAAAGAGAGGAAAAACCTCTCCATTCTTGAGGCGGTCCGCAAGAATGGGCCGATCTCCCGCACAGATATTTCCAAGCTTACCGAGCTGAACATCGTAACCGTCTCCAATTATGTAAGTCATTACATCAAAAAAGGCCTCGTCGTCGAAGGAGAAATGGACGAATCCACAGGTGGACGCAAACCTGTGCTTGTGGAGCTCAATCCCAAGGCGGGCTATATCGTCGGGGTCGGCTTGAATATGATGAGCATCGTCGCCGTGCTGGTGGACCTCGAGATCAATGTGATCAGCGAGATCAAGCGCGAAAGGGCCCCGGAGAATTCCGAAAAAGTCATTCTTCAGATGGTCGACCTTGCCTCCGAGATCATCGAAAAAGCGGAGATCGACAAATCCAAGATCATTGGCTTGGGGGTTGGTATCCCAGGCATTATTGATGAGCGGGGCCGCACGATCCGCTGGCCGCAAAGCCTCGGCGACAAGGACATCTCCGTTTGTTCTTCCATTAAAGACACCTTCGAAAAGAAACTCAACATTCCCACGATCGTGGAAAACGACGCGAATGCGGCGGTGCTCGGCGAAAAATGGCTGGGCCTTGACCGGGATGTGCGGAACATGGTTTATATGTTCTCAGGCGTTGGTTGCGGCATCTTGATCAACGAGGAAATTTACCGGGGAGCGAACGGCGCCGCCGGAGAACTCGGGATCACGAGTTCTCACGCGAGCAAAGATTATTCTTTCAAGATCGCGACCCAGCTCGGCCGCTGGGAAATGGATATCGGCATGGTGCGGCACGCGCGAGAAAGAATAGAAAAAGGCGAGCCCTCGGTTCTCAAGGACCTGGTCAAAGGAGATCTTTCCAAGATAACCTTTAAAGAGATCGTGAAAGCCGTGAGGGAAAAAGACGCTCTGGCGATCAAGGTCGCGGATCAGGCCGGGCAAGACCTCGGCAAGAAGATCGCTTTTATCGTGAATCTCTTGAATCCTGAAGTGGTCGTGATCGGCGGCGGCATCGAAGATTGCGGCGCGCCGCTTCTTGACGCGATCAAGAACACCGTCAAGGAATGGTCCGTGGAAGAAGCCGCGACCCAGGTAAAGATCATCCCCTCCGCGTTCGGCGAGAACGCCGTGGCGCTCGGCGTGGTCGGCATCGTGGCGCGCGAGATCTTCGCGCAAGCCTAAGCGCTTCGCCTTGGCGCCGGGCATGGAAGCTTTCATTCAAGAAATCAAAACCCGGATTCTTGCGGGAGGCGAGATCTCTTTCGAAGAAGCGCTTCGCTTAGCCTCTATCGAGGCCGTCCCAACCCGGGAAACTCTCCTAAGTGCCGCTCACGAGATCACAACGCAATTTTGCCCTCCCAGGCCGGACCTTTGTTCCCTTGTAAACGCCAAAAGCTATCTTTGCTCCGAGGATTGCGGTTTTTGTTCGCAGTCCTCTCATTATAAAACCGGCGTGAATCGTTATCCTCTAATGGCGCCGGAAGAAATTCTGGAAAGAGCGCAAGCCTGTGAAGCCAACGGTGTTCAAAGTTTTTGTGTTGTGACCAGCGGCGAAACCCTGAACGGCAAGGAATTCGAGCAAGTGCTTGCGACCTTCTGGCTTCTTAGCGAAAAAACAAAACTGCGGCTGGATGGATCGCTTGGCAATTTGACCGCGGAGCAGATCCAAAAGCTCCGGGAAGCGGGAATGCGCCGGTTCAATCATAACCTGCAATGCTCGCGGGAATTCTACCCTGAGATCGTTTCCACGCACACTTACGATGAGCGGATGGAGACGCTTGATTTTCTGGAAAAGAATGAAGTCGAAGTTTGTTCCGGCGGAATCTTCGGGATGGGAGAAGCGCGCGAAGACCGGATCAAACTTGCTTTCGAACTCAAACCCTACAAACCGCATTGTTTCCCGGTGAATGTTCTCAACCCGCGACCCGGAACACCTCTTGAAGACCGAAAGCCGTTGGATCCCGCGGAGATCGTAAAGACCATCGCGACCTACCGTTTTATTCATCCCAGGGCCAATATCAAGCTCGCCGGCGGCCGGGAGCTGAATCTCGGCGTTTATTTTCAGGAACAAGCTCTTCGCGGAGGCGCGAACGGGTTTGTGGTGGGAGGCTATCTCACCACGGCCGGGAACCCTCTGGAAGAAGATCGCGGAATGCTTCGCCGCGCCGGGTTTGTCCTGGAGACACCGGCCGGACACGGTTGTTGCCAAAGCGCCTGACCCTTGGAAGCCTCTCTTAAAAACAAAACCCTCCTTATCACCGGCGGCACAAGCCAGCTTGGACAAGCCTTTGTCCGGAAAGCCGTCCAGCAAG
>CAZGCC010000013.1:25672-28110 GCA_964524195.1 uncultured bacterium
TGGGTCGCCAGCGATCCCGCCGACTACGTGGCCAAAGCCGCCGCCCTTGCCGGGGAGCTCCAGAGAACCGGAGCGCAGGGATTTCCTCTCGACCTCTCGGATTGCCGCGCGATAGACGCCTTTGTCGCATCCTTTAAAGAGAAAGCAGAAGAGCTGGATATTCTCATCCATAACGCCGCAGCGACCGCGGACGCGAGGATCGAAAAAATGTCCGAAAGTCAATGGGACGAGGTTCTGCGCGTCGATCTCAAGGCGCCTTTTTATCTGACCCAAAAACTCCTGCCTCTTTTGATGAGGAGGACACCGAGCAAGGTCTTCACGCTCGTGAGTCGCGCGGGCTTGAACGGACTTGCCGGCGCCGCCAACTACGCTGCGGCGAAAGGGGGTCTTATCGCGATGACCAAAACGCTTGCCAAAGAGCTCGGAAGGAAAAAGATCCTTGTGAATGCCGTGAACCCGGGCTTTATGAGATCTTCCATGACCGCGCGCGTTCCCGGGGAAGTCCTTCAGCAAAATCTCCAGGAAAGTCCGCTCAAAACTTTTTCCGGCCCCGAAGAAGTCGCTGATTTTCTTCTCTATCTTTCTTCCGACCGGATGCGTCAGGTCACAGGACAAGTCTTTCATTTTGAATCCCGGCCGTTCTAAAAGGAGACAGCCTTCTTTTTCTGTGAAAAAGAGGCCCGGCCCTCTATAATATCCATCCACTATGATAAAACGGCGCGTCGTTGTCACGGGCATGGGCGTTCTTTCTCCGATCGGAAATACGATCGCGGAATTCCGTGAAAACCTTAAAAAGGGCATCTCCGGAAAAGATCCAGGGGACCATTCTACAGTCGAAGGTTATTCTTTCCCTGCGGTTTTCTCTCTCAAAGGATTTAATCCGAAATCTTACGGGACACACCTGCTCGATCCCTTTATCCAGTACGCGGTCACTGCGGCGGAGCAAGCGGTAGAAGACGCGCAAATCGATCTCGGAGCCTTGGATCCTTACAGCATCGCGCTTTCGGTAAGCTCCAGCAAAGGAGGCGTTCACAGCCTCGGCCGGTTCAAGGAAAGATTTCAGAGAGCCCCCAGCGCGATCCTCGGCGCCCGGATGTACACAAGCGCCGTTCCGAACTTTGCGGACCAATGGATCGCCCGCCGCCTGAAAATCCAGGGGCCGGCCAAATGTTATGTGGCCGCATGCGCCACGGGGACCGTGGCCATCGTCCAGGGTTTCCGGATGGTCTCGGAAGGACAGGCGGAATACTGTCTCGCAGGCGCGACCGACGCCTCGATCACGCCTCTTATGCTCGGTGGATATCAGAATATGAAAGCGCTCGCCAAAAAAGAGATCCGCCCTTTCGACAAGGACCGTGACGGGTTTCTCGTGGGAGAGGGCGCGGGCGTGGTTTTTCTTGAAACTCTTGAAGGCGCGAAGGCGCGCGGCGCGCGCATTTATGGCGAGATCATTGAGTCCGCCTATGGACAGGATAGCAAGCAGCCCATTCATTTTGACCTGAAAGAGCACGCCTTGTCGTATGTGCTGAGCCTTCTTCTAAAAAGAGCGGGGATCGCGCCCCGGGATATCGATTATATGAATCTGCACGGCACCGGCACACGGCACGGCGATCTTTATGAAACGCTCGAGATCAAAGAATCCCTCGGAGAGGCGGCCTACAAGATCCCGATGAGTTCAACCAAAGGCGCAACGGGGCATATGCTAGGGGCGACGGGAGCGATCGAGATCATCGCAACACTTCTCGGCATTCACGAAGGATTTGTTCCTCCGACCGTAGGGCTTGAAGAAAAAGATCCAGCCTGCGACCTGGATTATACGCCCGGGAAAATGCGGGCCCACAAGATCACGAACGCCGTGAAACTCTCCATGGGCTTTGGCGGCCAGGTCGCCGCCGTTCTCCTCCGGAAAATATGAAAAACTCTTTTGAGCAAGAGATCGAAGATCTCAAAAAAAAGAACCTCTACCGCTCCCTCCGCGTCCTTGAAGAGCATGAAGGGACCCGGGCTATTTTCAAGGGCCGGAAGATCCTTCTTTTCTGCGGCAACGATTACCTGGGTATGAGCCGTCACCCCCGGGTGGTCGCCGCGGCGCATAAGGCGATCGACAAGTATGGCGTTGGCGCGCGCTCAGCTCGGTTGATCGCCGGGACCACGAAAGCGCATGAAAGGCTTGAAAAAAAGATCGCGGAATTTAAACACAAGGAAAGCGCTCTCGTTTTCGGTTCCGGATTTCTCGCGAACCTCGGGATCCTGACCGCTTTTGCGGGAAAAGACGCCGTCGTGATCATGGATAAGCTTTGCCATGCATCCCTGATCGACGGGGCGAGGCTTTCCGGCGCCGAGATCCGTGTTTTCCCTCACAAAAATTACGAAAAATGCGAAGAAATTCTTAAAAAAAGCTCCGCGCGGCGGAAGCTTCTTGTGACGGAAACCGTTTT
>CAZGCC010000014.1:0-26778 GCA_964524195.1 uncultured bacterium
TGGATCCCTCTCGATACCTGGGATGACTTCTGTGACCCGCTTCCCCAGATAACGGCTTGGGGTTAATCCTGTCATTGTTTCGAAAGCTTCGTTCGCGTTTAAAAAAATATAATCCACAGGAACACCGTTAGCATCCGTAACGATCTCATGAACCGCAAAAGCACTCTGCATATTCACGAACAGATCATGATATTGAGCCTCACTCTCCCTCCTCGCGGCCTCAGCATTCTTGCGTTCGGTAATGTCCTGGTCCGCACCACGAAAACCCAAAAGATTTCCGGAATGATCCAAAATGGGGGCACCATTAGTTTCTACCCACAGGATACGACCTTTTTTAGTTTGAATGGGGTTTTCAAGACCCTGCAAAGATTCTTTGCGGAGAAAGGCCTTAAAGGCTTCCGCCTTAAAAGCTGCACGGCCTTCCGCGGGATGAATATCGTAAAAATGCATCTTACCCACAAGCTCTTCGGGTTCATACCCCCAACTCGCCGCAGAAAATCTGCTCACATAGGTAAATAACCCCGCCGCATCAACTTCCCAAATAACCGTTCCGCTTTGTTCGGCTAATTGGTTCAGACGCGATTCATTCTCTCTATGCGTTGCCTCTCCCATTTCAAGCTGTTCCAGCATTTGGTTCATAGAATTGGACAGGTCCGAGATCTCATCATCTCTCTCAACTTTGATGCGTTTCGAAATATCCCGCTCGTCACCGATCCTCTTGATCTCACTGGATAAACTGGCCAAGCGTTTCAAAACACTTCTGTGAAGCATCAAGATCGAAAAGCCTCCGAAAGCCAAGCCTGAGAGAAGAAGAGATAATGAGAGAAGACGCGCATTGGAACGCCCCGCGTCGTGAATCGGCCGAGGGAAATCGGCTTTAATAATGAGCACCGGATTGCCTCGGCTATCCCTAAGCGGAAAATATCCTGAAATAAGGCCTTGCCCGCTCGGTGCGACAAAAACTGTTTCCCCGGAATCCAGGTTCATCTTCGCTAGCTGCGAATCAGCAGGCATATTTTGAGAACCCCAAGGGAAAGCCGTAATTCTGGCATATGCTTTCTGCCCGATTCCATCGAACTCGTCCGAGTCCAATTTCACTCCAAAAACGACCGTTCCGGCCGGAGGACCGCTACCGTCCGACATCAGGATGGGATGGGATACAAGGAGCCAGCCTTGTCCAGAAAGCAAAAAAGCTCCTTTTGTCAGCGCTTCACCTTTTTTTCGCCCAATTAAAATCGGTAATATTTTTTCCAGGCTGGTGGAAGGAACTTCATTTACATCTGATCGATTCCCCCTCTTCGAATAAGCTATCGCTCCGTCTGGTCGCGCGAACGCGATCATGTCCACATTCAAGTTCAGGAACACATCATCCTCCAAATTGGCTCTGACAAACGGATGCTCCGGTCCGCTCATGTCTTCAATCGCAGAATAACATTCATCCCAATACCCCCAATCTTTAGCGGTATTCCCGATAGACTCGAGCCTGTCCATAAAAACACTTCTCACTTTGTCCGCATCCTGTTCAATGATCTGTCTTTCCAAGTCATCAAAACTTTGCCTTGTGTAAAGATAGACTCTTCCAAAAATCGCCGTAAAAAACAGCCCGATCGCGAGGCCACCCGACAATGCCGTTTTTTTTAGCAGTGTCATTTTCCCGAAGATGGACCTACTGAGCGAATGGTCGGTTCGGTCACCGGATCTGGGCGCATGGGTCTCGGCCCGCGCCTCCGAACGGAGGCTTCCATCCTGCGATAAATCTTTCGTCGATTGCTGGATCTTTTCCCCTTCACTGGACGGCGTGTGCGTAAACATTTCTCCATCCCCCCAGGCCCCTCGCACTTTTTTAACCGATCGCATCGAAAGCAATTTACCGCGAGTCTCGGAACGAGCAGAGAGAGCTTTTTCCGAAAAAACGGAATTGTCCAAGGCGATTTTCAATCCCGGCCGATCGGTAACGGCTTCGGAATCGATCATGTGCCGGACAATATCCCTGATCTCTGAGCGTATGGCCAGAGCCCCAGCGCGACCTACCATAGTTTCAAGCCCGGCAGTAACAATGGGACGGGACATTTGGGAGATGGCTTCGCCCGCCTGAGGCCTCCGCGCAGCGACGGATTTGCCATCCCCGAATGCTTGAGCGATACCGCCCTTTCGAGTAATCAGGGATTCAGGCCGGCTCCCGGATAACCCTTCGGGATCCCGGAATGGCATCGCTTTTTGCAGCCCCCCGTAGGAAAGATCCATTTGACCATTGCGGGAACCGAAGATCGAACGAAGATAGATCTTACGGTCATCTTTTTCAAATTCCGTAATGCGAGGAGTGACCTGCAAGTAAGAGCAGCCCTTCTCCTTCGCGAGCTTCTTCAAACCTTCGGCATGGAATCCGCCCGTGACGATGATAGCGCTTTGCTCTTTTGTCTCACTCATCCTTCGAAAAGCGTTTTCGAACATGAGCTGGTCACGCTCGACAGCAAGGGCGTAAAAACTCATCGCGGACCTAAATAAGGATCTCAATCCGAAGTCCGGAACGCGAGTCTCGAATCCTGTTCTCAGCCCTTGCTCTATCGCCCCCTCGCGCATACGAAGCTCCATATATTCATCACGGGTCAACTCGAGAGAAAAAAGGCGGCGCAAAAGATAAAGTTCGCGAGCACGGATGACATACTTCTTTTCGGCATCGGTTCGCGCGAGCGCGTCCTGGATCGAGCGTTTAAGCACGAGCGTTTCGTCCATCAACCTTTTTACTTCAAGCTCCTCGCTCAAGATCCTGTGCTGGGCGTACAGCGTCCAGTGGGGCCAGACCTTCATCGAAAAATCTTTTGGGAGTTTCTTGAACGCGCCATCAAACGCACGCCTCAGAGGCGAATAACCCTCTGCGCGCTGGACTGTGGGAGGAAAATTGCGACTGGCGCCGGCCTTGAGCTTGCCGTCCTCCCCCCTTCGCCATCCTCCATCCTGAATTTTTTTTATAATCTCCGCATCGATCTTGTACCGCTTAAGCTCTTCAATAAAAGATCCCAATTCATCATTTGCTTTTTGTGTGTCGATCCTGGAGCCTATCGCCTGCAAGCGGTAATACCGGATCAGAAAAGGATATTCATTCTGATAAAAAGCGTCCGAGAGGTCTTTTTTTAGATGTTTTCTGCCTCCCTCCGCAAGAACCTTGAGCCATCTCTCGAATGAAATCGCACCGGAAGCAAAAGCTTCCTCCTGACGAACGAGATCAAGAAGCTCTTTGTTCAGCTTGGGAAGAAACTGCTTTTCGATACTGGCGCGCAAAGACAGGATATACTTTTCTGCGCTCTGTTCCTTTTCAATAACCGAGATGAACGCATCACGGCCCTTCTTATAAGTTTCGAGATCTTCGATGCCATATGCTTCAAAACCAGCCGTCAGAAAACGGATGGAGGATGGGGTCTTCACTTTTTGCCTGCCGCCATCCTCCTCCCGCCATCCTTCATCCTGATTTACAAGAAAGCTTTCAGGCCCCGTCAAATACCCTTCCCTTATGAGCCTGTCCACAACTTTGCGGTTGAAATCGGGATGGTTGGGAAAAATGCGGAAAGGTTCCGGCTGTAATTTGTCTGCCGCACCTTCAAGGAGCAGAAGCCGGACAGAAGATCTTGATTCGATATGTTTCAGGATTTCTTCAATGTGCTTTTCTGCGACATAATTACCGTGAGCAGACTGGATATGAATGAGAGCTGGCGCATAAGACGAACCCCAAACGATGTCCGTCACCCGCCCCAATTCCGCCGGGACATCAAGCATCTCAAATGGCGCCGCGAAAGATTCCGAATGTCCCCCGGCAGGGCTGCTTGCGCAGGAGACAGGATCTATGCAGGTAGCCACAAAAGTGACCGAAACGGTCACTGCAATAGCCCTTAAAAAAGTGAAGTTCCTCAGAGAGAATCTCCGTGAAAAATTATTTGTAGAACGCTTTGAAAAAAACATACAAAAAGCTAACACTTATCCCGAAAATAACAAGGCCCAGAGAAAAAATATCATGGAGATTAAAAATAAATTTGCTATTTTTTGCTATGCATCAATCTTTTTTGCTTTTATTTTGTAGTGTGTAATTCCTAGCCTCTATTGTAAATTCTATTGGAAGCGAGCGCCGCATCAGACCATAAGCGGTTCATGGGGAGGGATTAAAGGAGGAGAACCAAAATCTCGTTTATTGTCTCGGGACAGAAGCCGCAAAATTCAAGCCGAAGATGTTAAATGGCACCTTCATGAGCGCCTTTATTTCTCCGCGATAACCAGCATTTCAAAATCTTCTGTGACCAGCTTGTCGTTCCTTGAAAAGGCCCCGAGCTTTGCGCCAAAGATATCTATTTTTTTATACCCGAGGGTCCTTAAGAGCCATGATATCTCGCTGGGGACATAATACCGTTCGTTACACTTAAGCTCCCTTTTGTTGCCGGAATCGTCCTCAAAAGCAGCCGTGTTATGATCGCGAAAAGTCATCAGGTCAAAAGAACAGTCCTTGCACTGGGACTGACCATCTTTGTGCGCCGACTCATAGAATTCCTTGACCGAATGAAAAAGCGGGAACAATCCGTTCAATGTGGTGAAAATGAACTTGCCTTTATTTTTTAGTGCTTTGGTCGCGTTCTTGAGGATCTCAAAGTTCATCTCATCGGTTTCCATAAGAGAAAAACCGCCTTCGCAAAGCATAATGGCCAGGTCAAACTCACCTTCAAACGGAAGATTGCGGGCATCCTGCGTTTGAAAGTCGATGGTCACCCCTGCCTCTCGTGCCTTTTCCCTTGCCCTTTTGATCTGATTCCCGGAAAGATCAACACCGGTCACATGATATCCCCTCTTCGTCAGCTCAATCGCATGACGACCGGTACCACAACCGATGTCGATGATCTTTAAGGACTTATCGCGGGCGATCTCCGCTTCGATAAAATCACATTCACCCACAGTGCCCTGAACAAAACATTCTTTATCGTATTTGCGCGCGTAATTTTCGAATAATGCTTCATACCATTGTTTCATTTTTGCACACCTCTCATTCTCGAATTAAAAAATCAGGGAAAAGGGACTTGAGATTTCGGCGAAGATCGGCGGAAATACCGGCCATGGAGACGGCATTTTCACGAAGTTCCTTGTCAGGACAATGATCGGGACGGAACGATTGCAAAACATAACGCTTGCAGCCCATCGTTGCAAGCTCACGAGCCATTTCCAGAACTTCATCTTCCGAAAGAACCTCCGGGTGAAAGGTGGTCCGGAACTCATAGGGAATCCCGCTTGCGATTACAAGTTCGGCGCTTCGCCGCGCGACTTCCCCGCTTTTCGCCATCCCGGTCACTTTTTCATAATGGTGGAACGGAGCTTTGATATCCATTCCCACCCAACTGCACAATGGAAGCACTTCCGTAAGACGCTCCGGGAACATGCCCCCGGTGTGGAGACCGATCTCAAACCCCATCGCTTTGACGGCCCGCATCCAGACCGCGAGTCTTTCATGGATCGTGGGCTCCCCACCTGAAAAAACGATCGCTTCAAGGCGTCCTTTTCTGGAATTCAGAAATTCGAGGATCTTTTCGGGAGGAACACCATGACCTGCCTGCCGGTCAGGCAAGGGCCAAAACTCGGAGTTATAGCAATAGCGGCAACGCCAAGGACATCCCTGAAGATAGAAAACCCCGGCCAAACGGCCGGGGAAATCTATCGTTGTAAAAGGAGTGATGCCCGAAACGCAAATATCTTCCAGATTACCGGCAACCACACCCAGCTTCTTTGGGCTCCGCGAAATTTTTTCGCTCATAGAATTCGCCCTTTTTTCCGACATTGAATCCGGCCACGGGGCGGTGATACCCCATCACACGGGTCCACACCTCGCAGCGGGTGCGTTCTTCGTCTTTTAAAACAACCTGGTCTTTTGTCATGAACGGATTCTCCTTAAAGCTTCGCTTCGGTCACCGGATGAGCTTCGGCTTCCGTCGCGGCGGGTTGGTGGAACATTTTTTGATTGACCAATTCCTGATCGCATTTCGGGCAATATTCATGTTCTCCCGAAAGATAGCCATGCACGGGACAGATCGAAAAGGTCGGTGTGACCGTGATATAGGGAATGCGATAGCCCTCCAGCGCGCGTTTCACAAGGCGCTTGCAAGCCTCCGAACTCGACACGCGCTCCCCCATATAAAGATGAAGAACCGTCCCACCCGTATACCGACGCTGCAATTCCTCCTGACGACCCAGAGCTTCGAAAGGATCGTCCGTAAAAGCAGCAGGTAGCTGCGAGGAGTTCGTGTAATAGGGCCGCTCGTTCGAACCGGCATGAAGAATATCCGGAAACCTCTTGATATCTTCTCTGGCAAACCGGTAAGTCGCGCCTTCCGCGGGGGTCGCCTCAAGATTGTAAAGATGTCCCGTCTCTTCCTGAAAGGCCACGATCTTTTCCCGAATATGATCGAGCGTCCTCAGGGCGAATTCGAACCCCGCTTTGGTGGTAATGTTCTCCAGACCGCCCGTAAAGTTGCGAATGCATTCGTTGATCCCGTTAACGCCGATCGTGGAAAAGTGGTTGCGCAATGTCCCGAGATAGCGCTTGGTATACGGAAAAAGTCCCGCATCCATGTGCCGTTGGATGATCTTGCGCTTAAGTTCAAGACTTGTCTTCGCAATCTGAAGCAGCGCATCAATCCGGTTGAAGAAAGCGCTTTCATCCCCTTTGGAGAGATAACCGATCCTCGCGCAATTCAGCGTCACCACGCCAAGGGAACCGGTCTGCTCCGCGGAACCAAAAAGCCCGTTCCCGCGTTTAAGAAGCTCGCGCAGATCAAGCTGAAGACGGCAGCACATGGAACGGACATGGTTCGGCTTGAGGTCCGAGTTGAGAAAATTCTGAAAATACGGAAGCCCGTACTTGGCAGTCATCTCAAAAAGCGGCTCGCAGTTGGGATGATCCCAGTCAAAGTCCGGCGTGATATTGTAAGTCGGGATCGGAAAGGTAAAAACGCGGCCTTTCGCGTCCCCTTTCATCATGACTTCAATGTAGGCTTTGTTGATCATCGCCATTTCTTCCTGAAGATCGCCGTAGACAAAGTCCACTTCCTTGCCGCCGATCATGGGGTGTTCTTTGCGGAGATCCTCGGGGCAGACCCAGTCAAAAGTCACATTCGTAAAAGGAGTTTGAGTTCCCCAGCGAGAGGGAACATTCAGGTTGTAGATGAACTCCTGGATGCTCTGCTTGACCTTTTCATAGGAAAGCTTGTCGATGCGGATGAAAGGGGCAAGATAGGTATCAAAGGAAGAGAACGCCTGGGCACCCGCCCATTCATTTTGAAGCGTGCCGAGAAAATTGACCATCTGACCGACCGCGGAACTCAAATGCTTCGGCGGCGCGGATTCCACCTTGTCGGGAACGCCGTTAAATCCCTCCCGGATCAAGGTCTTCAGCGACCAACCGGCGCAATAACCGGAAAGCATGTCCAGATCATGGATGTGAATGTCACCGTGCCGGTGCGCGTTCGCGACTTCTTCGGGATAGACATGCGAGAGCCAATAGTTGGCGAGAACCTTGCCGGAAATATTGAGGATCATGCCCCCAAGGGAATAACCCTGGTTGGCGTTCGCGTTCACGCGCCAATCCAGCTTGTAGAGATATTCGTTGACCGACGAGGTGACATCGACCACGGTCTTCTGGTCGCGCCGCAACTTCTTGTGCTGCTCGCGGTAGACGATGTAAGCGCGGGCCGTCTTGAGATGATTGGAGGAGATGAGGACCTGCTCGACAATATCCTGGATCTTTTCGATGTCGAGAAATCCGGGAGAGTAACGGTTATCAATAACTTTTATAACTTCTAATGTTAAAAGGTGGGCTTCCGCACCATCATATTCTCCTGTCGCCTGCCCCGCCTTCATGATCGCGTTGTATATCTTGACTCCGTCGAAAGGAACGATGGATCCATCGCGCTTGCGGATGCTGGTGATCTTCCTGGACAGGAACTGCTCAGCCATAGTATCTCCCTTTTGTGCTTTTTCTTTATCGGCAATAAGACAACATCTTGTAGTTTTTTTTGAGCCATCCCCCATATCTAGTACAAAAGACGGCCCATCGCCCGAAAAGGAGGTTGCCTTTAATTTTTCGGGTGAGGTTGCAAATGAAGATTTTAAACGGAGCGTATTAAAAGAACACTGCCGATTTTGTGAAAGATCTTTTACTGCCGCATGCCGCCCAGTTCACTTTGAAACCGTGTGGAATGATATTCGTATGACAAAAAAGTTTCAAGAAAAATTATTTTTATTTTTTGGCGACGAATGAGCTCAGCGGAAAAATATTTTAAAAAGAGCTTGAAAAATAAAGAGCCAGACCTCCAAAGCTCTAGCAAACGCCTGCGGCCTTATCCCGGATCATTTCGATCAAAGTCTTTGAGATCTCTTCGAGAGGAACACGGTCCGTGTTCCAAAGAACATCAAAAAGAAGCGGATCCCGGAGATCCTTGTGGAAGAAAGTTTTGACGAGCTCTGCCTTTGCTTTGTCTTTTTCCGCGATCTCCTCACGGGCTTTCTTTTCGCTCAACCCCAGGGACTGCATTATCCGACGAACGCGGGATTCGATTGGCGCTTCAAGCCGGACATGGATCCCCAACGGAAGATCGCGCGTCAAAAAGCTTGACCCCCTCCCCACGAAGATCACCTTACCATGCAGCGCAAAGGTCCGCATCAAATGGAACATTTTCTTGATCACCAGATCCTGGGATGAGCCCCCGTAAATAAGCTGGGAGAGCATATCTTCGGCCTGGGAATGATACTCAGTGCGACGCAAAGACTCGACGGAATTTTTGAGAGCGGGATCATCCTGGGAGATCATGCGGCCCAGCTCCTGATTACAAAGATGCCAACCCTGGAACAAAGGCTCCCGATAGAGTTGCTGGATCTTTTCTCCAAGAAGCATTCCCAGCGCTTGCCCCCCGGCGCCAGCTTGACGGGAGATGGTCACGAAAGGGAACCGGCCTTTTTTGGAATTGATCGGAGGGCCTACTTTCTCGTGATAATGAAGACTATCAACGAACGATGCCAGTTTATGGATCTCTGTCATGGATCCTCCTCGCCAATCTCAAATTCCGAATCTGAGATTATTTTAATATGATGCGCGCGTCAATGACCCCGGCGCCTTTACCTTCCCCGTAAACCATCAGAGGGTTGATATCGATCTCCTCGATCTCGGGATGATCGCAGGAAAGCTGGGACAAGCGCTTCAAACAATCCGCAATGGCCTCAAGATCCGCCGGCGGTTCGCCCCGAACACCTTCAAGAAGTTTGAAAGCCCTGATATTGCGAAGCATATCGTAAGCGCTAAGCTCACGGATCGGCGCCACGCGAAATGTCACATCCTTAAGAGCTTCCACATAGATTCCGCCGAGACCGAACATCAGGATGGGACCAAAATGAGGGTCGCGCTTCATCCCGAGGATCACTTCCCGGCCTTTGGGCGCCATCCGCTGCATAAACACCCCGTCAATCCTGGCTTTGAGTCTCTCGCCCACCGCCATAATGTCCCTGAAGGCATGCTGCACATCATCAGCGGAATTCAGATTGAGCCGAACGCCTCCCACATCGACCTTATGGATGATCTGCTGCGAAACCACTTTCATCACCACGGGAAAACCGATCTTCACAGCCTGCTCCCAGGCATCTTCCGCGGTCCGGACAAAGGCCCACGGAATCACCGGGAGCTTGTACGCATTAAAAATATCCATGGACTGATTGATCGGCAGGAATTTCTGATCTGCTTTCACAGCCTTTTCGATCACAGCCTCCGCAGCCTGGCGATCCACTTGATAATGCTTAACTCCTGTTCGTGAACGGTGAAGCCATTGCTGGTACCGGTTCATCGCCGCGAGCGTTCGCGCCGAATCTTCAGGGAAAGAACAGTGCGGGATCATATGATCTTTGAGAACCTTCACCCCGGCCTCCACATCCGAATGTCCCATAAAACAAGTGACGATCGTTTTGTCGGACCCCTTATCCACATCCACGATGACCTTGGCCGTGGCTTCGGCTTCCGTCATCGCCTGCGGCGTCAGGAGCACCATCACTCCATCCACATTAGGCTCCTCGATCACACAGCGAAGCGCATGTTCATAACGATCGTGCTGCGCGTCCCCGATCACATCGATCGGATTTGAAAAGTTAGAGGTCGGTGGAAGTTTCTCCTTAAGCTTTGCGACTGTTACGGGACTCATTTCTGCCATCTGGAGACCGAATTTCACGCAAGCATCCGTTGCCATGATCCCGGGTCCGCCCGCATTCGTCACGATCGCCACACGATTCCCTTTCATCAAAGGCTGATTGGCAAAAACGATCGCGAGATCGAACATTTCCTGGGCTGATTCCATACGCATCACGCCGGACTGAACGAACACCGCGTCATAAACCTCATCCGCGCCCATCAGGGAACCCGTATGAGAACTCGCCGCCTTAGCGCCCTGCGCGGTACGCCCGGACTTGATCACAAGGATCGGTTTTGTTTTAGCGCTATCGCCGGTGATCTCACGGGCTACTTCGATGAATTCCTGCCCCTTCCCGATATCTTCCAGATACATCATGATGACATCGGTGTTGGGATCGTCCTTTAAGTATTGAAGGATCTCGAGTTCGGTAACATCGACTTTATTCCCCAAACTCACAAACTTGGAAAACCCGACATTCTCTCCTTGGGCATAATCTAAAAGCGCCGTCCCGAGCGCGCCGCTCTGGGAAACGAAGGCGATATTCCCGGCCTTGGGGATGGTCCCCGCAAAACTCGCGTTCATGGAAAGCTTAGGATCGTTATTGATAAGCCCCAGACAGTTTGGCCCGAGGACCGACATGCCGTAAACATCCGCGATCCGCTTGATCTCCTTCTCCAACCGGACGCCTTCCCCGCCGATCTCGCGAAATCCCGCAGAGATCACGATCGCGGCCTTGGCCCCTTTCTTCCCGCAGGCTTCAAGCTCTGCCGGAACCGCGGCTCCAGGAATGATGAAAATGGCGTGGTCGATAGCTTCCGGAATATCCGCAACGGTGGGATAACACTTCACGCCCAAAATTTCGTCGGATTTGGGGTTCACGGGATAGATCTTCCCCGTATATCCGGTCTGGATGAGATTCTTGAGGATGGCATAGCCCACCGCTTCAGTGCGGCGGGAAGCTCCCACCACCGCGATCACTTTAGGTTCAAAGAGGGCTTTCAGGTCTTTTTTCTTGGTCGTCATAACAGCCTCTGCGCTCATGTCAGCTCCTCCTTAAGCGTTTACCGGGTTCGGAGCTTCGATCGCGGGCTTTCCCTGCGCCAGATATTCAAACCTCTTCCAGCGAGCCGTCACATCTTTCTGGGCAAGCTCAAAAAGCTTTTTGGCTTCCGCAGGATTGTTCTTCACAATCATCTTGAACCGGTTCTCCTTCATCATGTACTGCTCGACCGGGATCGTGGGCGCCTTAGAGTCGATCACAAGAGGGTTCTCCCCCTTCTCAATGCGACGGGGATCAAAGCGATAAAGGATCCATTGGCCCGAAGCGACAGCCGCTTTCTGCTCCTGAAGACCGTTGATCATATTGATGCCATGCGCGATGCAATGGCTGTAAGCGATGATGAGCGAGGGGCCGTCATACGACTCGGCTTCCTGGATCGCCTTGAGAGCCTGCTGATCATTGGCCCCCATCGCGATCGTCGCCACATAGATATTCCCGTAAGTCATGGCGATCATCCCGAGATCTTTCTTGCTCATTGCTTTACCGCCCATCGCGAATTTCGCGGTGGCGGCAAGAGGCGTGGATTTTGATGCCTGTCCTCCTGTGTTGGAATAGACCTCCGTATCGAGCACAAAAACATTCACATTCTTACCCGAGGCAAGAACATGGTCCAGACCTCCAAATCCGATATCATAAGCCCAGCCATCCCCCCCAAAGATCCAGACGCTCTTCTTGACAAGCGTATCCGCCAGACTCAAAAGCTGCACGGCATCCGGGTCCGAGCTCAGCGATGCGAGCTTCTTCTTGAGCGCTGCCACCCGCTCGCGCTGATCATAGATCTCGGTTTCCGTCTGCTGCGCGGCATTCAGGATCGGCTGAACAAAATCCGCGCCAAGCTTGTCCTGGAGCCTTACGAGAAGTTCGGAAGCATATTCTTTTTGTTTATCGATCGCCATCCGGAACCCGAAACCGAATTCCGCATTGTCCTCGAAAAGCGAGTTCGACCACGCCGGCCCGCGTCCATTGGCGTCTTTGGCCCAGGGCGTCGTCGGCAGATTGCCTCCGTAGATCGAAGAGCAACCCGTCGCATTCGAGATCACAGCGCGATCGCCGAAAAGCTGCGACACGATCTTCACATACGGGGTTTCTCCGCAACCCGCGCAAGCGCCTGAAAACTCAAAGAGCGGGCGCATCGCCTGCTGCTGATTGATCATGCCCGTCTTCAATTTTCTGCGGTCGTACTCAGGAATATTGAGGAAGAACTCCCATTTGGGAGTTTCGACCGAGCGAAGAGGCATCTGGGGCGCCATATTGATGGCTTTTTTCTTGGGATCCGTCTTGCTCTTCGCCGGACAAGTGTCCACACAAAGGCCGCAGCCCGTGCAATCCTCAGGCGCGATCTGGATCGTGAACTTTTGCCCCTTAAAATCCGGCATCTTCGCGTCCGCCGATTTGAATCCCTCGGGAGCACCTTCCAGATGCTTCGGGTCATAGACCTTCATGCGGATCACAGCATGCGGGCACACAAAATTACATTTGCCGCACTGGATACAGACATCTTGTTCCCAAACGGGGATCTCAAGCGCGATATTGCGTTTTTCATACTGGGTCGTCGCCGTCGGAAAAGTTCCGTCGATCGGCATCGCGCTAACAGGGATCTCGTCGCCACGGCCTTCGATGATCGCACCTAGAACTTCTTTAACAAATGCTGGGGCATTTGAAGTAACGGGCGCAAGCCGCTTGGACTTGCTGTCCGCAACGGAAGGCACCTTGACCTCATGGAGATGCTCAAGCGTCATATCGACAGCCTGAAGGTTCTGGCGGACGACATCTTCGCCCTTCTTGCCATAAGTTTTCTGGATCGATTTTTTGATTTCTGCGATCGCCTGCTCACGCGGCAACACACCGGAGATCGCGAAAAAGCAGACTTGCATGATCGTGTTGATCCTCATCCCCATGCCGCTATCCGCAGCGACCTTGTAGGCATCGATCACATGGAATTTCAGTTTCTTTTCAAGGATCTGCTTCTGGACCTCGATCGGAAGGTTCGCCCACACCTCTTCGGCGCTCCAGGGAGCATTCAAAAGAAAAGTGCCGCCGGGAACGACATTGCGAAGCATGTCGTATTTTTCAAGGAACACCGTTTGATGACACGCCACAAAGTGCGCTTTACTGATAAGGTAGGGTGAACGGATAGGCTCGGGCCCGAACCGCAGATGCGACACGGTGATCGCGCCGGATTTTTTTGAATCGTAGACAAAATACCCCTGGGCATAATTTTCCGTATTTTCGCCGATAATTTTGATGGAGTTCTTGTTGGCACCCACCGTCCCATCCGCTCCGAGACCGTAAAAAAGAGCTCGAACGGACTTGTCGGACTCAATAGAGTATTCCGGATCATAAGGAAGGCTGGTGTGGGTCACATCATCGTTGATCCCGATCGTAAACCCGTGTTTCGTCTTTCCGGAGGAGAAGAAATCAAAGACCCCCTTCACCATCGCGGGCGTAAATTCCTTGGAAGAAAGGCCGTAGCGACCGCCATAGATCTTCGGCGCTTGGCTGAACTTCGACCAGCCATTTTGAGAAGCTTCCTGAAGCGCCCCGACCACATCCATATAAAGAGGCTCTCCAATCGCTCCCGGTTCTTTGGTTCGATCCAAAACGATCAAATTCTTAACAGTTTGAGGCAACAAGCTCACGAAGCGTTTCACATCGAACGGACGATAGAGCGAGACCTTGAGACATCCGACTTTCGCGCCTTTGGCGCTCAGTGCCTTCACGGTTTCGGCGACCACTTCCGCGCCCGAACCCATAATTACGGCAACCTGCTCCGCATCCTTTGCCCCGATATACTCAAAAAGCTGGTATTTCCGGCCGGTGAGACCCGCGAACTTGTCCATCGTCTTTTGAACGATATCAGGACATGCGTCATAAAACCTATTGACCGTCTCGCGGCCCTGAAAATAAACATCGGGATTCTGCGCTGTTCCGCGAAGCACAGGATTGTCCGGAGAAAGCGCGCGAGCCCGGTGTTCAAGAACCTTCGCCATATCGATCATGCCGCGGATCTGGTCGTCGGAAAGAAGGCTGATCTTCTGAACTTCATGCGAAGTGCGGAAACCATCAAAAAAATGAAGGAATGGGATGCGGGATTCAAGACTTGCAACCTGCGCGATAAGGGCAAAATCCATAGCCTCCTGGACTGAATTCGAAGCAAGCAAGGCATAACCCGTCTGACGGACGGCCATCACATCCGAATGATCACCAAAGATCGAAAGGGCCTGGCAGGCCAGCGAGCGCGCGGAGACATGCATCACCATAGCCGTCAATTCGCCCGCGATCTTGTACATGTTCGGGATCATCAACAGCAAACCCTGGGACGCCGTAAAGGTGGTGGTCAAGGCGCCGCGCTGAAGCGCGCCATGCACCGCGCCAGCGGCTCCGCCTTCACTTTGAAGTTCCGCAACGGAAGGAACCGTGCCCCAAATATTTTTCTTCCCCTGGGAAGCCCATTCATCAGCCCATTCCCCCATGGTAGAAGAAGGCGTGATGGGATAGATCGCGATACATTCATTAATACGGAATGCGACATGAGCGACCGCTTCGCCGCCGTCCATCGTGACGAATTTTTTGACTGCGGATTTTATTTCGGATTTTTCTTTCAGGGTTTGCTCGGCCATTTGGGGATCCTTTTTTGATGTTTATGATTTCAAGAAATTGGACGCAAAAAGCTACACGCGCAAAATACACGAATAGCCGCTCCTTCTTACCGCGTGTCCACCGGATATTCCAAAAATGAGGTCTGGAACGGGGAACTCGAAAAGCTTTTAAGTCGGCGTGAGCGCCATGAAAGGCTCTCCCTAAGACCCCTCGACTTGGGCAACATTCTATGATTTCACAGCCCGTTTTTCAAGCAATTTAGCGATCGCGGGAACAAAAAAATTTCATCTCGCTCATCGCGAAAAAGTTCTACGCTTGCATTGCTCATTCGGATTCATTAATATTCCCTTCATGCCTCACGACACGATCCGTCTTCTTCAATTCATGGTCTGCAAAAGCTTTGAGCCGGGGGAACAGGACTGTTACACGGCAAATTTGGTCCGCAGCAATCTTCATGTACCCGCTTTCCCCTATCGCTTCGAAAAACTTTACGCGGTCACCTGCTGGCGCAAGGACAAGATGTTCCACAAGGAAGTGATCGAATATTCCACAGGAGACGGCCACATCCACAAAACGCCGCCTATGGACATCGAACCCGTTACCTCGAGCGTCCTCTTCCGCTGGCACAAGCATGCCTTCCCGGTGGATCTCGAGATCAAGGAAGACGGTCTTCTCCACATCCGCGTGATCCTGGACTGGAAAGTTAATTTTGAGTCGTATCTCATGATCGAAAAAAAAGCCGGACCGATCCGGTGATCTTATTTTTATAAACTCATAAAGGTGTTCTGAATGTTTTGGGCTGTTCTTTCGGTATTTATCGCAAGCGCCGTGATCCCGTTCACTCGCTACGGGAAGGGACCGATCACGGGATGGATCTATGCGCTCCTTCCTGCCGGCCTGACCGTTTTTTTTGCCTCCAAGATTCCCGCGCTCCTGGACGGCCCTCCACTTCATTCGACGCACGCGTGGTTTCCCTCTCTCGGCATCTCGCTCTCTTTTTGTCTGGACATGTGGAGCGTGGTCTTCATTTTGTTGATCACCGGGATCGGCACGCTCATCACGATCTATTCGGCTGGCTATCTCGAAAAACATCCCCAAAAAAAATACTTCTTCTGTTTTCTTTTCATGTTCATGGCTTCCATGCTCGGAACCGTCCTTTCCAATAACGCCATTCTTCTCTTTGTTTTCTGGGAACTCACAAGTCTGAGCTCCTATTTTTTGATCGGATTCAACAACGAAGAAGAAATGAGCCGCCGGAACGCGCTTCAAGCCCTCCTTGTCACGGGAACAGGCGGTTTGGCCATGCTCGCAGGTTTTGTGATGATCGGCCAGATCGCCGGCAGCTTCGAGATCACCCATTGGATCCTCCAGGGAGAAATGATCCGCAGCCACGCTCTCTTAGCCCCCGCGCTCATCCTGATCCTTCTGGGAGCTTTCACAAAATCCGCACAATTCCCGTTCCATTTTTGGCTTCCCAATGCCATGGTCGCTCCCACGCCTGTCAGCGCCTACCTGCATTCGTCCACCATGGTCAAAGCCGGCGTGTACCTTCTGGCCCGTCTCTTTCCGATCTTCGGGGTCACCGCTATTTGGCAATCGGCCCTGCCCTGGGTTGGCGGTCTCACGATCATCACCGGTATCTTCATGGCACTCCGCGTCAATGATCTGAAGCTTCACCTCGCCTATCTCACGGTTAGCGCGCTTGGGATCCTGGTACTTTTGATCGGAACCGGCACCCCTTTTGCGCTTTATGCCGCGGTTGTGTTTTTTATCGCTCACGCGTTTTATAAAGGCTCACTTTTTATGGCGGCCGGCTCTATTCATCACGGAACCGGCACTCGGGATCCCGAAAAATTATCGGGCTTATGGAAAAAAATGCCCGTGACAGCCCTCACTTCGCTTCTGGCGGGCGCCTCTCTAGCCTCAATCCCGCCCTTTCTCGGCTTTTCGGCAAAAGAAATGGCCTTGGGCTCCATTATAGAAAACTATGCCTCTTGGATCCTCCCGATCGTTCTTTTGCTGTCCGGAATTGTTTTTACGGCAATCGCCCTTTGGGTCGCTCTCAAGCCCTTCGCCGGAAAGCCACACGATCCTCATGCCCACGAAGTTTCTTTCTCGATGTGGATCGGCGGGGCCGTTCTCGCTACCTTAGGACTCGGGATGGCTCTCTCTCCCGCCATGTCCCTTACTCTTTTTTGGGAAAGAGCCGTTTCATCGATCACCGCCGTTCCCGTTCATCTCGGACATTCCCAGACTCACGCCACATCCCAGGTATTTCTTTGGACAGTCGCTGCCTGGATCGGAGGGCTTCTTCTCTTTTTTAAGCGTCTGTCTGTCCGCGCTTTTTTCAATCAGGGGGCAAAAGCGTTCCGTCTCTTAGAACCCGATCATCTCTATCAAAATTGTCTGAACGGACTCGCCACCACGGCAAAAGCTCAAACTCATTTTCTTCAAAGCGGCTCCCTGCGTTATTATTTCCGGATCGTCATCGTAACGATGATCGTTCTCTCCGCGGCCGGGTTCGCCCGGGCCGGATGGCCAGGACTTCACATTTCCCGCTTTTACTTCTTCGAAACATTCCTGGCGGTCCTGATCGTCGCAAGTACGATCGCCACGATCTTCACCCAAGAAAAGCTTTCAGCGATCGCGTACCTCGGAATCGTCGGTCTGGCCATTTCCCTGATCTTTTTCCTTTTTGGCGCCCCGGATCTCGCCATCACGCAGTTCGCTGTGGAAGTTCTGACGCTCATCCTGCTCGCGCTGGTGCTTTACCGGCTTCCCCATTTCAACACGGCATCCTCGAAAAGAACTTTGGCGACCGATGCCATCATTTCGATCCTCGCGGGTGTTTCCATGTTCGTTTTTGTTCTTTACGCTGCTTCGCTAAAGGAGGGCATCGTTCCTTCCATTGCCCGGTTCTACATGGAAAACAGCGAGAAATTAGCCCATGGAAGGAACATCGTAAATGTCATCTTGGTCGATTTCCGGGGTTTTGATACCTTGGGCGAGATCACCGTCCTCGCGATCGCGGGGATCGGCGCCTATTCGCTTCTCAAGCTGGTCCTCGACTCGAAAAAGGAGCCGCGATGAATTCCCTCATCTTGAGAAAAGCAGCGGACATCCTGAGCCCCGTGCTTCTGATCGCTTCACTCTATCTTCTTTTTCGCGGTCATTACGCCCCCGGCGGCGGTTTTGAAGCCGGACTCCTGACCGCTTCCGCCTTCGTGTTCCATGCGCTTGCCTATGATGTGGCTTCGGCAAAGCGGAAGCTGCGGGCGGAGCCGCATTTTCTTATGGCGATTGGCCTTTTACTGGCTGCGGGAAGCGGGCTTTTTCAGATGTTCTCCGGTCTCCCTTTCATGACCGGCCTCTGGTTTAAGGCAACCCTGTGGCAGGGATTTTCCGTCGACCTCGGAACTCCGGAGCTTTTTGATATCGGGGTTTATCTGGTCGTTCTGGGAACCGCACTTCTTATCTTTTTTAATCTTAAGGAGGATTAGTGTCTCTTTTACTGGCGTTAACGGTCGGTGTGCTTTACGGAGCGGCATTTTTCATGCTCCTGAGAAGAAGCATCGTGAAGCTTGTGATCGGTCTTATCCTTTTAGGCCACGCTGCTAATCTTCTGATCTTTACCGCTGGGGGCCTCTTCAAAGGCTCGACGCCCATCCTTGACCCTGGGGTCCCTCCCACCCAGGATCCCCTGCCGCAAGCGCTGATCCTGACCGCCATCGTGATCAGTTTCGGCGTGCTCAGCTTCGCGCTGATCCTGGTCTACCGTTTTTTTGAACGAACGGGCGCCAACGACTCCGACGCGATGAGGTCTTCGGAAAAATGAGCCTCATTATTCTCCCCATCCTGATCCCAAGCTTCACGGCGGCAGCCTGCTTGCTGGCATGGCGTTCGCGCAAGATCCAAAGGTGGCTCGGCGCGACGGGAGCGCTTCTGCATCTCCTCGCCGCGATCTTGCTTCTCCTGAAAGTCCGCTCGTCAGGCATCCAGATCCTGAGCCTCGGCAATTGGCCCATTCCTTTCGGGATCGTTCTGGCCTCGGACCTCTTCAGCGCTCTCATGGTCCTTGTCACAGGCATTATCGGATTTTCGGTCGCTATTTATTCACTGGGCTCCATGGATCACGAACGGGAATCCTTCGGCTACTACCCGCTTCTTCATTTTCTGCTGATGGGCGTTTCGGGAGCTTTCCTTACTGGTGACCTTTTTAACCTCTATGTGTGGTTCGAGGTCATGCTCATGAGCTCCTTCGTGCTTCTCTCTCTCGGCGGTGAAAAAAAACAGGTGGAAGGCGCGATCAAGTATGTCGGTCTCAATCTTATCTCTTCGGCCATCTTCCTTGCTGCCGTCGGCGTCCTTTACGGGATCGCGGGCACCCTGAACATGGCGGATCTCGCCAGAGTCTTGCGCACCTACCCGCACCAGGGACTCATCACGGCGATTTCCATGCTTTTTCTGGTGTCATTCGGCATCAAGGCCGCGATCTTCCCGCTTTTCTTCTGGCTGCCTGCTTCTTACCATACCCCGCCGGTTTCGGTGTCCGCGGTCTTCGCGGGGCTCCTCACCAAAGTCGGCGTCTACTCGCTCATCCGTGTTTTCTCGCTTCTCTTTATTCAGGACACGGGCTTCACCCACCAGCTCATCTTGATCCTCGCGGGGCTCACGATGATCACGGGAGTCCTCGGCGCGGTGGCTCAAAATGAATTCCGCCGCATTCTCTCCTTCCATATCGTCAGTCAGATCGGTTACATGATCATGGGACTCGGGCTTTTCACACCACTTGCATTGGCCGGATCCATTTTTTACATCATCCATCACATCATCGTTAAAACAAATTTGTTTCTTGTGA
This sequence comes from uncultured bacterium, assembly GCA_964524195.1. Classification (GTDB taxonomy): domain Bacteria; phylum Omnitrophota; class Omnitrophia; order Omnitrophales; family Aquincolibacteriaceae; genus Aquincolibacterium. The sequence goes on from CAZGCC010000014.1 coordinate 19,715, forward strand.
GCGGCCTCGTTTATCGCGTTCACGGGTCTTATGACCTAAAAGATCTTGGCGGGATTTACCGTGCCATGCCATGGCTTTCCCTTCTCTTCCTTATTCCCGCGCTTTCGCTGGCTGGAATGCCGCCCCTCTCCGGATTCGTGGCAAAGTTCTCGCTCATCAAAGCGGGCCTCGCGCAGGGAAGTTTTCTCATTGTGGCGGTGGCGCTGGCCGTGGGACTTCTCACTCTGTTCTCCATGACCAAGATCTGGAATGAAGCATTCTGGAAAAATGCCGTGCACGGTCTTCACAAGCCCGGCGCGGGAAGCGCTTACATGATCTGGCCGGTCGCCGCCCTGGCCCTTTTGACGGTTGTGATCGGATTGGCCGGAGCGCCGCTCTGGAATATTTCCATGGAAGCAGGCAAACAGCTTATGGATCCTGCGGCCTATATTGCTGCCGTAACAGGAGTCGCCCGATGACGCTTTTTTATTTAAACCTCTGCATCGCCCTTCTCGCCGGAGCCTTGCTGAAGAATTTTTCGTTCCCCATTCTTCTGGCAGGATTCGGCGCGGGCTATCTAGCTCTCTGGTTTCTCAGACCTTTGACTTCCCGCTCTCAGTATTTCAAAAAATTTCCCAAAGTCATTTTGTTCATCGCGTATGTGCTCTGGTCCCTTCTGGTTTCAGGCCTCCGCGTAGCGGGCGCGGTTCTTTCCCCTCAGCCCAAGATGCACCCCGGGATCATCGCGGTCCCGATCGATCTCCAAACGGACGCGGCGATCTTCGTCATGGCGAACGCGATCACACTGACGCCGGGCACGCTCTCGCTCACCGTCTCGGAAGATAAAAAAACTTTATACATTCACGGCATGTTCATCGAAGACCCCGAGGCTTTCCGTAAAGACATTCGCGTCTCGTTTGAACACAAAGTATCGGAGTTCCTAAAATGAGCCCCTCAGACTTTCTTTCTTTTTCGATCTCCCTGAGTTTCATCATCCTGACCTTCGCGATGGCTTTGGTTTTTATCCGGATGCTCAAAGGCCCGACGCTCTGCAACCGTGTTGTAGCCTTCGACCTGATGACCACGCTGATGGTCTGCGCGATGGGCGCGTACATCATCCTGACGGATGAGGCGGTTCTGATCTATGTCGCGATGATCGCAACGCTCATCACCTTTTTGGGGACGGTGGGATACGCTTATTATGTCGAGAGGGCCAAACCATGAAGGACATTCTGACCGCGATCTTCCTTTTGACCGGGTCTTTTTTCGCGCTGGTGGCGGCCATCGGGGTCTTCCGCCTGCCGGATCTTTTCACCCGCATGCACGCAAGCTCCAAGGCGGGGACACTGGGGGGCGGCCTCATCATGGCGGCGCTGGCGATCCACTTTACCGAAAGCCGCGTAACGACCGAGGCACTCTTGATCGTCGCCTTTATCGTCTCAACGGCCCCGATCGCGGCCCATGTCATCGCCCGCGCTGCCTACAGGACCGGAGAACCCCTTTGGGACAAAAGCGTGATCGATGAACTGAAGCCCCCACCGGAAAAGCCTCCAAAAAGCTGACCCACCGCTTTACGCCGACTGATCGATCGATTGCTGCGCCACGAAGAGCTCGGCAAGCGCTTCGAGATTTAAGCTGAAAGCGCCCCCTTTAACTTTGAGCAATTTGAGATCAAGACCCGTCTTCTCTTTCACCTTAGCCAAAAGTAAGCCAGGGTTCATCAACATTTTTGTCCGATCGTCCTCAGACGCAGAGGAATAGATCCGGATCATCAGATCCACCGATTTGAGAGCGATCTCTTTCATACCCTCGTCAGTCAACTTCCCGATCTCTACAAGAAGCGAAAGCATTCCGCCCAATTCACCGACCCCAAGATCTTCACCGGATGACAAGGCTGCCTTGGCAACTCCGGGATCCTGGGCATTCGCAGCATTGCGCGCCTTTTTAGCTGCGTCCACATCATCCTTCACAAGCACCGGAGTCAACCGACCTTGAGCGGCATCTCGCCAAGAAACACCCAGGGATTGTCCTTTACGGTAAAAAACGATCAACTGTTCTATGGGGAGCTCCTTGATCGTATTCAAAAGAGCTTCTGCGTCAGAGTCCCTGTCAGGCCGAGGTGTAAGCAACACCACCCGTGGCGAGTTTTCCTTGTCGATCGCATCCTGAAGCCTCACGAGAGCATTTGCCATGATATCCCGTTTAAAATCTTTTCTGACATCCAGAAATTCTTTCCCTTCCTCGGATTCCGGCGTCAAGATCGACGAGGTCAACCTTTCATAAAGCCCCTTGATATCCAGACTCACGGATTCCAAACCCTTGAACTTCTCCATTAACACCCTTTCGAGTTCTGGCGACACGATAATCGCGACAGGATCGTCCGAATCAACAAGCTCAGCAATAAACTCAGCCGCCCCCACATCGTATCTTCGCTCAAACTCCCTGATCTCCGAACGGCCTTTTTCCTCGAAGGCGCTCCGGATCTCCCCTCGTCCATCTTGCACCATCCCCAAAATACTGCGAACTTCAGGCGACAAACCTATGACATGATCAAATAAGGTCGCCGAACGGACTCGTGGTGGCAATTTCTTGGGAGTGAAAACAGCTTTCGTGTACGATCTCGCTGGATCGATCTCCAGATTAAAAACACCTGCCGGAGCTACTATCTCCCTGACACCTCTCCGAAAACCACTCCACTCCATGGGGACATCAAGATTACGATCAACGGGCATCGCGCAATCAAAAACTTCAAAAGCACTGGACGCTTTGTCAAAATGGATAAAAACAGGAAGATCGGGGTCCAACTGGTTGCCATGCACGATGGCATTTTTAATCACCTCTTTGATAGGCACTCCCACATCGATGACCCCAAGAACTTCGCTGAAAAAATCGCACCAATCTCCGATCTCGATCACCTTGTTATTGATCCAGTTGTGCAAATTCCCCTTATAACCGCTAAAGTCCAAACGAACGATATCGCCACGCCAAAGCGCTTGAAGGAAAAGCACCTGCTCGGGAGCGTCCTCAAAATCCGCATCCACAAGACTGTCAAGGCTATGCGTGATAATGTCATGCTTTGGGGTATCGCCCGGATGAAGTCTCTCAACAACTTCCGGGGGAATGCTGACATTGTCAAAAAACAGCTCCCCACGGAACAACCTGTCTCCGATCTCTTTTGTGAATTCCCTTTTGGCCCTTTCCATTTCTTCTGAAAAGGGGGCGGTGACAGTTTGCTTTTCGGAATTGCTGACCATGACATTCCCGGTCGAGATCTCGAAAAAATAGTTATACCCGTTAACGGTCTTGACGAAGTGCGGCCCATATCCGGAAAGAATGGCAAAATGAAGATCTCCGTCCTTCACCGGAATGGCCGTGACGGGAATGCCGGGATAAGCTTCCCTGATCGCCGCTTCAGTTTGCTGAGCAACTTTCCGGGCAATGCCGGCTTCAAGTTTTCCAAGTATCTCTTCAGCTTCTTTGTTATAAACGGGAGTAACATTTTCATCCGTTGAAGCCATATAGAATTTCCTGACATTTTCTCCCAAACCCTCAAGCCTGTTCGCGGGGATCACGATGGGAGCCGAAAGCTCGCCCGGCTTGCCTTTAAAGATAAGCTCCGAAACATAATGAACATGATCCAGAGAGAAATAGACCGGATTTCCATCAGCCCCTTTCAACTTGATTTTCACAAATGTATGGTCAGGAGGTTCGTAATCGAGGCCGCCATTCAAGGCGATAAAAGCATCAAAACCCTTTCTCTTCAGGAACTGGACAACCACACTTGAAAAAATTCCACCACCCTCCGCTGTTCCAAGCTTCTCCCGATAAACCTTATAGAGTTCCGCTACTACCGGGTTGATCCGATCAAGGATCTCGGCAAACCGCTTGGCTTCTTCGGTAGGCTCCAGACCGGATACTTCCCTGAACATATCCAGAAATTTCCCGCTCCCCACACCAAGATAAATAGCCGGAATCTCCGGTGTTTCTTGCGACTCCAAAGGAACCCCTGCCCTCACCTCAGACCGGTATGGGGATTGACCAAGGTCTTCCCGGCCCAATTCGTTAGGAAGAGCCCTGAGCAAATAGCGTACACGGATAATTTTCTGCCCGCGCAAGAATTTAAGCTGGGATAACTTGGGCTGCACGCCACCCCCCACATTATCGAGATCCCCGCCACGCGCTCCTGCAAGATAAAACTGAGCCGTGTGAGGTTGAAAAGCCGGAGTGGGCTCAAGCACAAGGATCCCTGAATGAGGCACTTTCCGGACCGCCTGCGAATTCGCCAAAATGACCTCGCCGGAGATCAAAGGCTGGGGCGGATCAAAGAGAAGCTCTTCTCTCTTTTCCAATCCGGAAGAGGCCCATTGACCTTGTTGATTTCGGATCCAGACCTCATCCGCATCGTGAGCAGAAGGACCATCATAATGGGAACTATATTGAATGGTCTTGAGGCCTTCCCCCTTCAGGTATCTCTCTTTGGAAATTTCCAAACCCGTTGGTGTTTCGAGCGTGAACGAAACATCCATCTCCGTCATTTTCGCGATACCGTTCCTGTCGCGCGCATAAGGAGTAAACCTTATCTTGAAATCCCTGGAAACCAGCCTTCCCGTTTCATCGGCAAGCTCCCCTCGCAGAGTGCCGTTGATGAACCGGGCCGAGGTTATGCGCATCGTGTGGTAATAATTCCCGGAAGCGTCCCAGTAACCGGGAAGCACATAACTTGTGCCCCAATCATACGATTCCGATCTGTTCGGAGGAAGCGTCGACCTGAGATACCCGTTTCCTTTTACCGAGAAAACCTGATAGTAATCGCTCCCTTCCCGGACATAAACCTGAACCTCCGAGAACTTTTGACCTTTCCCGAAATCAATTTCCACAGGATTCGGCCCCGTGTCCTCAACTCCCTTCACAAGAATATTCCTGTCAGCATAAACGATGTTGGAGACTATCTTTTTGTCCTTTGCTGCAGCCGTTTGTGGGACAAAGACCCCAAGGCCAAAGACGCTGGCCGCCGTGAGAAGCAATCCGAATTCTTTCAAAAATTCCCGGCGCGAGACACCTTCATCTTCCCCATCTCCGCGCAATTCGGAGCGGGCAGCTCTTGCGATCGCCTGCTGGATCCATAGCTCGCGCGCTTCTTGGTTGGGCTCTTCTTCAATCAGCTCAAGATCCTTCTTGATTTCGTCCGCCAGCTTTTTGGAATCGACCATTTCCGGCCCAAACGGATACTCCCCAGCGATCAATTCAGCGATGTTGTCCGGGGACAATCCCTGGCTGATAATCTGCGGCACGCTCTCCGCAAGCTCGATTGTTCTCCACATCCAACCAAGACCCATCCAAAAATCAAGAGCGCTCGCACTAAATTCGGAAAAATCCTGATTGTTGAGACTCCGACTATCCAGAGCCAGCAATTTCACTTGGTTATAGATCTCCCCCATCATCTCGTAGGCCTCTTTCCACTTCCCCTCATCCATGAGCACATAAACTCCGTCCATGCGCCCAGCAACCCTCTGATACTCCCAATCAAAATCTCGCGCCTCCGAACGGCGGGTTCCAGCACGGGCTTCGATGATCTCCATAGCCATGCTGATCTTTTTGACCAAACCAGGATCATCCGTTGGAGCTGTGGATCTAGAAGCTTTGCCAGGGGAGAACTTAGCGATAGATTCGAAAAGACTCTTTCGTTCTTCAGAGGTCGAAATAGGCAATGAGGTCTCTCCCGTAAACCGCAAAGTCGAAAACCTCCTCAGCGATTCAGACCATCCCAAATAACGCATCACGGAAATCTTTTCCAAAATTCCCATGCGGGAGATTACCGGTACAACTCCAAGATTTTTCAGAAAACGAACAAAATAGGGATTCGCGGATCCTTCATTCCCCTCCCGATTGTCCGCTAAAAGGTGGGAAAACAGCCTGATCCTCTCAAAACCACTGAATCTCGGATCCCCATTCTCTTTTCCCTGAAGGATCTCGCGAATAGCCACAAGAGCATCCCGAAGGATAGATGGATATGCGGATTCAGGTTTTTCTTTCAACCTGGAATAATTTTTCCCGATATGAAGCGAAACATCTTTTCCCTCTGAGCGAGATATGAAAAATTCCGTAGTTTTCAAAAGGTTGAAAAGCCTCCCTAGAAAAGGGTCTGCAAAAAAAGCCACGGGAACACCGAGAAACGGCAATACCACCAGAAGGAAAATCTGAAGATTCTCCATACCAACATCGCTCGTTACAAACAAAGCCGTTCCAACAACAGGAAGGATCACGCCAAACATACCCATCATAAAAATCATTCGCCGCGCCGCGTTTGATTTAACAAATGACTCGAACATTCCCCCGATACTTCGCGCCCGCAATTCCGAGCGAACCTCCCGACGCTGTATTTCTGGCCGGCTTCCAGATTCACGAGGCCGAACCCCTATAGCTGATTTCGGATCTGATTGCCCAAGTCCTGTGCCAGTGGAACCGCCATCCACGAAAAGCCCGGATACTATTCCATTTTCCCGAACCCACTCTGTCACTTCCCTCACAAACTCCTCTGCCGTTGGTCCTGTTGTGCCTCGGGCGTCCAATCCGTAGAGTTCTTTAAAATAAATCTTGCCCTTATCGTCGACCCCGACCAAAGCCTTCCGACCATCCAGTCTGCTGTCGTGCCATTCCCAAAGATTCGTATTAATGATCCCGTCTTGAACCGCCATCGGCCCCGCCTGGAATCCGTCCGGCCACTCATCGGCTGGGAACTGATCCGGGTCAAAATCTTCCGCGGGCATAATTCTGATTTGTCCACTCTTATGGATAAGGAAAATAGCCTTAGCCATTGCCCAGCCGCGGCTGTTTGGATTGAACCGATTAAAATTGATCCCCTTGGATCGCAACCAACCCACCGGAGCTGAGCCTTCTTCATTTAAAGGATTTGCGTTAAAAATGAATCCTCCGTCGTTTTTAAATTTCCGGATTTCATTTTCGCCTACCACGACCTCCACTTTAAAATCATCCGGATTGAATGCGGCAGAACCTTTTATTTCCCGGATTTTTGCCAACGCCATATTGAACACTACAAGAGTCATGGCAATAAAACTCCCACCCGC
>CAZGCC010000015.1:0-3312 GCA_964524195.1 uncultured bacterium
GCCATTCTGACGACCAACTGCCCGCTTTTAAGAAGAGCTCCGTATTTTTTCTTGAGGACCGGAAGGACAACATCAAAATACATGTTTTTGAGTTCGGAGGGCACTCCGGGGAGCGCGATCACGATCTTTTTCCCGATCTCGATCGAGAACCCGAGCGCGATCCCGAAATGGTTGATAAGAGGCTTCGCGTTCTCGGGATAAAAGGCCTCGCGTTTCACAAGCGGCGGCACGCGCTTCCCGAAGCGTTTGTAAACCTTCTGAAGCTGACGGTGCTGTTCTTTGGAAAAAACAAGCGGGACATTGAAATGAGCCGCGATGCCTTCCCGGGTCACATCATCGGGGGTCGGTCCAAGTCCACCCATGATAACCACAAGCTCCACACGGCGAAGCAGCTCGCCAAGGCGGAAGCGAATCGCCTGCTGTGAATCGGAGCAAGCACCGTGCGAGACGACTTCAAAGCCAAAACCCGTAAGCTCGCGGCCCAGGAACGCCGCATTCGTGTTGACCACGCTGCCGCGCAGCACTTCATTCCCTACAGCGAGGATCGCAGCGAGAGGCTTCATTTGAAGAAGACGAAAAGAATGATCCAGGCATAAAGCCCGGCCCCAAGATCATCAGCCATGATCCCCCAGTAGCGCGGGATGCGCTCGAGCGAACGCACGGGAAAGGGTTTGAAAATATCGAACAACCGGAACAGGATAAAACCCAAAAGCGCGGTGGTCCAGGTCATGGGGATCATCATGAAGGTCACAAAAATGCCGCACACTTCATCGATCACAATGTAATGCGGGTCCGGGTCAGGGTCGGTGATCTTCTGATAGGCCAGCGCGCCGCCGAAGAGCAGAAAGAAAAAAGTCAGCGCATAAAGCCCGCCGCTCCAATGCACCAGAAAGACCAGGAGAACCCCCAGAACGCTTCCCCAGGTCCCGGGAGCACTGGGTAAAAGCCCGACTCCGACTGCGAGGATGAATCTGTTGAATGTTTCGGATCCGAAGTGAGCTCTTTGGTTCCAGAGGAACATTCCCCCGGAAATAAGTGTCGATGCGACCGTCACGACCAGAAGAATGGGCAGAAGGTAGCGGACCACTCCCGTCACGACATCCAGGGACGGATAAGGAGCCATGAGCAAATAGGCGAAAGCGATCCATACCGTGACGGTCTGCAACACAAATTTCATTTTTCCCATCATCTCGGCGCCGAGCGACTTTCCCTCTAGAAGCCAACCGGTCCTGAAAAAAGTCACGAGGATCTCACGCGCAAAGATCGGGACCACCCACCAGACTGAATAAAAATGGAGCATTGCGAATGACGCCATGGGTGCCAGGATTAGGATCTTGTCGTTAAAGGGATCGATCCATCTTCCGAAGGCCGATTCCAGTTTGTACCTTCGGGCGATCCAGCCATCAAAATAGTCCGTAATGGCGCCTAGCATAAAAAGGATGAAGGCCCAAAGATGCGCCGAGGGACTGGGGCGGAGGATCAGAAAGGGCAGCGAAAATCCGATCACTCCTCTTGCGATGCTGATCGAATTAGGGATCAAAGACGCGTATTTAGATTTTTCCCACGAGGTCATAATCCTGGATATCCGTGATTTTGGCGGTATAAAATTTTCCCGCCGTGACGCTTTTTTCCGTTTGAACGAGGACCGCGCCATCGACTTCCGGGGCATCCATATACGAGCGCCCGGTCCAGCGAGAAGGATCCTTCGGATCCTGGGTTTCGAGTAGCACCCGGAGCTCTCGACCCACAAAACGGCGATTCACTTCCCTGACGATCTCCTGCTGAAGCTGCATGGCCCGATGATAACGGTCCTCCTTGATCTTTTCAGGAACCTGCCCGGGAAGCTCGGCAGCAGCCGAACCTTCTTCCTGCGAATAACGGAAGATGCCCAACCGTTCAAATTTCGTCTCCTTCATGAACGAGAGAAGCTCCTGAAAATCCTCTTCCGTTTCTCCCGGAAACCCTACGATAAAGCTGGTCCGGATCACAACGCCCGGGATCATGGCGCGGATCTTCGGGATCAGTTCCATGATCTGCTTTTGGGTGCTGCCCCGCCGCATGTCTTTGAGTATTTTATCACTAATATGCTGAAGCGGCAGGTCAATATACTGGCAGATCTTTTTGGACTTGGTAATGGCCCGGATCATTTCATCGGTAAGGGTCGAGGGATAGGTGTAGAGAAGGCGGATCCACCGGATCTCCCGCACGGTGCCGAGCGCCTCGAGAAGTTCCGGCAAAAGAAGCTTCCGGGCATAATCCCATCCGAATTTCGTGATATCCTGGCCAATTACGATAAGCTCTTTGGCCCCTTCTTCCGCCAGTTGCTTGGCTTCTTTCACGAGATCCGCGATATGTCGGGACCGGTAAGGACCGCGGAGTTTCGGGATCACGCAAAACGAACACTGATGATCGCATCCCTCAGAGATCTTGAGATAGCGGGAGTAGAGGGGTGTTAACGCAATGCGAGCCTCATCAGCCGTGGCAAGATAACCCGCCCGGTGAACCGCGACGAACTTCTCCCCGGCCGCGACTTTCTTGAGAACTTCCGCGATGGCCCGGTAATCCCCAGATCCCACGAATGCATCCACTTCGGGGAATTCTTTCCGAAGATCTTCGGCATACCGCTGAACGAGGCATCCGGCCACAACGATCCCGGAGAGTTTCTTTTCTTTCTTGAGCTCGACCAGTTTTAAAAGGGTGTCTATGGATTCCTGCTTGGCGTCCTTGATAAAACCGCAGGTATTGAGAAGCACGATGTCGCTTTGAGCGATGTCTTTCGTAATAGAAAAGTGGGCGGCCTGGGCCTTCCCCAAAATAGTTTCGCTATCCACAAGGGTTTTGGGACAACCGAGAGATATGATTCCGACGCGGACTGGACGATTATTTTTTTTCATATAAGAGATCTGGCGGGAGCTTCCTGATTCATTTTAGAGATCGGGCAAAAGAAAATCGGGACCGACCCCACAGGGGCTGGCTCGCTCCGCTCGGGCTGCGGGGCTCTTTCTCGCCCCTTTCAAAAATTTATTGATCAAGAGGCCTCAGTCATTTCAACGCGATTTATTCAAACAGAGAAATGGCGGGGCCGACGGGGCTCGAACCCGCAACCTCCGGATCGACAGTCCGGAGCTCTAACCAATTGAGCTACAGCCCCAAAAAATGGGATGAAAAACAACGCAACGCAGAAATATGCGTCACTCGAAGAGCGGTATTCTATAAGGAGAAGCTAACTATCTCAAGTGAAATCCTAGAGAATAATCGAGCTGTTCCAACGCTCAAAAGAAACCAAAGACTTGGGCAATAGAGGATTCGAAC
>CAZGCC010000015.1:3412-13530 GCA_964524195.1 uncultured bacterium
GAGCTGTTCCAACGCTCAAAAGAAACCAAAGACTTGGGCAATAGAGGATTCGAACCTCTGACCCTCTCCGTGTAAAGGACCTGCCTGTGGGCAGGTAACCAGCTGTCCGCCTTCGGCTGCGCCGAAGGACGGATCCGTCCTCGCTAAAAGCGAGGCGGAAGCCAATTAAAAACATGGGTGCGTCAGGATTCGAACCTGAGACCCTCTCCGTGTAAAGGAGATGCTCTAACCAACTGAGCTACGCACCCTCAAACGAATTGATCCGGCGGATCAATTTCACGAGATGAACGAAATTATCCTTCTTAAAATAGAATGAAAGCCTCGTCAGATGGAAAGTGTACGGCACATTGCGTTCTTCCTCGAAAGGTTTAAGCGACTGCGCGAACTTCCCTTTCTTGAGAAGATGCTTGAATTCCTGGTTCAGACATTCCAACTGTTCTTCGCTCAGCGGTTTTTCGATCCTGAAAACAAGAAGATCTCGGATATAACGCATCGAGTGATACATCTTGTAAAAATCCGTTACATGCTTCACCGCGTCCGCGGGATCATGGGTGATATACATCAGATCGAGATCTTCCTTGTGGATCATGCCGTGGTTCATCAGCTCCTGCCTGAGAAAATTGATGAATTCCGTCCAGTAGGTCGACCCCAGCGCGTCCAGGCAAACGATCGGCCGGGGTTCCGTTTTCCCGGTCTGGATCAAGGTCAAGGTCTCAAAACCCTCGTCATGGGTCCCGAATCCTCCCGGACACAGGATCGTCGCGTGGGATTCCCGGAGGAACATCAGTTTGCGCGTAAAAAAATATTTGAAGGTCACAAGCTTCGGGTCCTGGAGCATCACCGGATTGGCTTCCTGCTCGAACGGAAGCTGGATATTCAGGCCAAAACTTTTCTTGTGGCCAGCGCCCTCATTCCCCGCCTGCATGATTCCGGAGGCAGCGCCCGTAATGACCATCCATCCATTTTTGACGATCTCTTTGGCGAACTTCTCCGCTACTTGGTAATCCGAAGAATTCCGCGGCGTCCTGGCCGAGCCAAAGATCGCGACCTTGCGGATCGCACGGTAGGGCTCAAACATCTTGAGACTGTGGCGAAGTTCCTTTAAAGAGGTATTGAGGATCTTCATATCCCCACGGTCCAGATCATCCGTGTGGACCTTCAGGGCCGTCACGATCAACTCTTCGGCCAAGTCGGCATTCGTTCCGGGACCGGCCTGATGGATCAATTCATGGATCAGCTGGTCCAGCTTGGGGTTTCCGGTCTGGTAGGGTTTGCGCTGCCTGAAACGGTCTTCCATCATTCGCCGATCCTGATCTGGAGGATCAGATCGCCCGGATGGTGACAAGTGGGACAGGCCCGTCCCTGGCGGGCCAATCGTAATTTCTGCCCTTCGCGGGTATTGGCCGTGATCTTGACCGAGATCGTCTGCCCTTCCGGTGTTTTGAACATCACACTGCCACCGTCCCTGGCTTTTTTCTTCGAGATCTTCAAATTCACGACGATGTCGGCAGATTCCTGGGGAACAGGCTCTTGTCCATACTCGTCTTCCTCTCCATAAATCCCATGGCGCGGCGACCCGGAAGAATAGACGCGAAAAGGGCTTCCTCCCCCGCCTCCGCCACCTGAAAAAAGATCGCCGAAGATATCCGAGAACGCGGAGTAACGGCCGCCCGTCGCGCGAGCACGGCCGCCACCTGAGAATTGCCGGAGAAGATCTTCAAAATTGAACCCTTGAGCGCCCGCAAAATTCCCCTGATATCCGCCGCCGGCACCTAATTTCCGCATCTGGTCGTACTGCGCGCGCCGCTTGTCATCGCTTAAAACATAATAAGCTTCGGAGATCTCTTTAAATCTCGCCTCAGCCTGCTTGGGATTTTCGGGATTTTTGTCGGGGTGATACTTGACCGCAAGCTTGCGATAGATCTTCTTGATCTCATCGGCGGATGCAGATTCAGAAACCCCGAGTGCTTTGTAATAGTCTTTCTGTGAAGCCATACTTCCCGTCTTCCTTTCAACGAAAAAGCCCTCTATCCTGGCGGAGGGCTTTTTTATTTCTTTAAAATGGTGGAGGTGGAGGGAATTGCACCCTCGTCCAAAGGATCCGTCATTAAGGGGTCTCCATGCTCAGTTCGCAATCAGTTTAATCCCCCGGGCCTCTGCGAACGAGATCCCGGAAGACGATCCGCCTGGATCTTTTCCCCAGACACGGCGACGATGCCCGGAGAGCAGCCTGCTTTTTCGTCAGCGGAGCTTAGCAGACATCGGTCCCGTGACGTTCGCTAGCAGTTAAGCAGCGAAAGGAAGAGCGAAAGGTGTCGGAACCGAAATCGGTCCAACAGCTCTTTCGTTCCAGCTGGTTTTTTCAGCATTTGTGTTTTGCCACGCTTTTTTACGAGGCGCCTGACGGACCTCGGCATGCTCCCTTAAATGCTAAACCCCCTGTCGAACCTATTCACCCCCATGGATCGACGATCTGAAAGATCAATAGTGCGTACAGAGTATACCATTGAAAGGCGGGCATCACAACTTCAGGGGAAAAGCAATGCAACGGAGGCGTTACTGACGCGTGGCCCTTTTGATCGCCACCTGCGTCTCCCGGGTGTGGATCCGTTGCTTGATGGCGGCCCGCTTGTCGTGCTGCTTTTTCCCCTCGCCGATCGCGATCTCGACCTTCACAAAACCTTTTTTGAGATACATCCGCAAAGGCACGATCGCGATCCCCTTGCGACCGGTCTGTCCGATCAGACGATTGATCTCTCCGCGCTTCAGGAGAAGCTTGCGGGTCCGGATCGGGTCCAGCTCCTGATGACCCTGGATCTTGGAGTAGGGCGAGATATGGCAGTTGAGAAGAAAAGCCTCTTCTTTCATGAGACGGACATAACTGTCCTTCAAATTTACGCGCCGCTCACGGATGGATTTGACCTCATGACCCATGAGGCTGATACCAGCTTCATACTTGTCGTGAATGAAATAATTGAAAAAAGCTTTCCGGTTCTCGGAAACAAGCTCAAAGGAAGATCGAACGGGCTTCGCGACAGACGTTTTTTCTTTTTTATTTTTCATAAGAGATAGGCCACTTTAAAAGTGCCTCGTCGTACACGATCATCCTTAAATCATGACGACGAGGTGCCAAACCATTAAGGTTTGGTGCAGTCACCGTAGAAAGCCTCCAAGCTCTCACAGTGACGTACTTGTTCAAAAAAACAAGTCCTAAGGGGGTGGGGACTTGCCCTAGCGCCCAATGCGCTAGGACTACGTTTCAGGATCTTGACGATCCTGTAAGCGACTGGCTCCCCTCTTAATAAAAAATGCCAGTGCCGTACACGATTTCCCTTAATCGTGACGGCATGGTACCAAATCACAAGATTTGGTGCTGAGGGGGGGACTTGAACCCCCAAGGGATCGCTCCCACAGGCTTCTGAGACCTGCGTGTCTGCCAGTTCCACCACCCCAGCATGGGTGCATTGCGCGAGGAATATAGCCGTCGCGATCAGATACCGTCAACAGCAAAGATAAGGAGAAGGGCTTATTATAGCAACGGAACTTCTTGGGGAACCGGCGAAGTCTTTTCCGGCGCCGGAGCGGAAGCCTGAGAAGGTTCTGATGATGCGGCAGGCTGTGATACCGCCGGTTGAGAAACAGGCGCTTTGGCTTCAATTTTGGGAGCCGGTTCAGGAAGCGGGATCAAGTTCATATTCCGGAATTCCAGGACGCCTTTTTTGGCTTCTCCGACCCGCGCATTGGTGAAAACAAGCACCAACTCGTTAACAAGCAAAGGCTTCTGGGCCCGAAAATCGAAATCAACGCGCTTCCAGCCTTTCTCAAAAGTCCGCGGGGCGTAACGGCGAACGACATTCCCTTTGGATTTAAGCTCGATAAAGAAACTGTCCGGGGCTCCCTCCTCCGGATTCCGGCGGATCTCCATGGAGATACCAGCATACTTCGAAATATCGAAATCGCGGGTCTTGATATAGACCCCGGAAAAAGAACCTGCGGGGAAAACATCATACTCGGCTTCAAGAAACACCTGCCCCGAATCCGGATCTTTAAAAAATTCGCGATTGGCAAAACCGATCTTGGGCGTAAAGAAAGAGCCATGATCAAAAACATAATTAAAAAAAGTTCCCGCGTTCTTTGCCAGATCGATCTGCTCAGCTTCCATCACAGCTGTTTTTTCAAGAAGCCCATAAGACTCTTTCATGAGCTCCCATTCCTCCGGGCTGACTCTCTTGGCCGGCTGGATAACGCCATTCACGACATGGGACTGCTCAAGCCCCCGGATGCGAATTCCCCCGGAAGCAAAAAAGCGCAAAGGCTTGGAAACCTCGACAAATCCGCGAAGAACGCCCACCTGCGTCTCCAAACCAGTCTGATCCACGGCTTGAACCCGGAAAATAGCGCCGTGAACGCTGGTGGAGGCATCACGCGTAAGAATGGTCAAAACGACCTGTCCGGCCTTCTGTTTGCGTTCAAATTGGCGCGTTGTTGCGCCCAAAAGAACCCCACGGGCCAGACGCAACTTGTACACCTCTTTTTTCCCGAAGACCGCCAATTCTTCACCCTTGATCTCGGAATTTTCCTTAAGCTTTAGCTGGATCTCATTTTCAACCTGAAAATTGATCATCCCATCCGGACCGGTCTTGAGCAATTGACCCGCTTTGAAATCTTCGCCTCTTTTGGGCGCGCGCCAGGACCGGCTCTCGAGATCATAGATCCGGGTATCGCCTTCAAATCCAAGGATCTCAAAAGAGAGAGGCAAGGAAGGTTTGGGGGCAAACTGGAACCAAAGGATCAAAATCCCTGCGATCACAAGGACCGCAACGACGGGCTTCCAATAGATAGGGGCTTTAGGCTTTTCGATGATCAAACTCATGGAGGATTCTACACTAGCGAACTCAGATTGTCTATTTTCTCCAAAATCCATCAAGGCTTTATATTGGGACTGACCCCTACCGTGTGAAGGTAATGCTCGGCAGAGACAATGAATTCCTCAGTCATCGCGATTGCCGCACTTGCTCACAAAGAGCAAGTGTTAACCAACGGGCATATTTGTAATTCCGTGGGCGGTACAGGATTCGAACCTGTGACCCCTACCGTGTGAAGGTAATGCTCTAACCAACTGAGCTAACCGCCCACGGAATTACAAACTCCAACTGCACCGGCTCCCAATGAGCCGGCACGGCTTCGCACTTATTTTCAATAAACATATATTCGAAGAAAATTAGTGCGGCCCTGATCACCATCAAAAATCTTAATGAAGATCAGGACGGCAGAAATTTGTCATTTCTGTCCGAGCCGAGCTAACCGCCCGTAATCGACGACGGCTTCCTTGTCCGCCGCGTCTTACGCACTTGTACAACGGTACAATCGCAAAAACCAACCCAAAAATGATCTTTTTACGCCCGGCCGGAATATTCGCCGGTTTCTGTGTTGACCTTGACCTCGTCCCCTTCGTTGATAAACAAAGGAACATTGATCTTGAGACCCGTTTCGCAAACCGCGATCTTGGTCGTATTGGAAACGGAATCCCCGCGAACCCCCGGAGGCGCCTCTGTCACCTTGAGCGTCACGATCCCCGGCAACTCAGGGAAGATCGGTTTTTCTTCATAAAAATCGATCTTGATCTCCATTTCTTCCTTCAAATAATATTTTTTGTCGCCAAGAATCTCTTCGCTCATCGTGAATGAATGATAACTTTCCATATCCATGAAATTATATCCCGCGGCGTCCTTATAGAGGAACTGACAGGTTTTCGGATCCAGGGTAATCCTCTCAAGCGGCTCGTCCGGGGCAAACCGGCTCTGAACGATCCTGCCGTTCTTGAGATTCTTCAGGGTGATCTGAAAAAAAGCCCGTAAATTTCCCGGCGTACGGTGCGTGGCTTCGGTCACAAGGCACATCTCGTTCTGATAGAGAACAATAGCCCCTTTTTTTGCGTCTCTTGCTTGCATGTTATTTCCTCTCTATGAAGGTCAATGACGGATCGTGAAGGAGCGGTATTATACATGAAGCGAACTACGGGGCAAATATCTTTAAACGATCAAAGGATGCTGATGACTGAAAGCGTTCGCTCCTGGGTCTGGCTTTCCATTCGATAGGAAAAGAACTTCGCGTTCTCGCATACCGTACAGAGCCCGGAATCGTCGATCTGACCTTCCAGGACCCCCCGCTTCACGAGCCGTTTTTTGATCACTCCGACAAGGTCCAGATGCCCTTTCAAGGCATCCTGGGCAAAATAGAAACCCGGAAAATAGCCTAAGAATTCTTTTCCCACTTCGTAGTGACAGCGCCGGATCGATGGCCCGATCGCGACCCTGAGATCGGCCGGCCGGGCCCTGAATTTTTTCTCGAAGGTCTTGAGCATCTGATTGATAATGCCGTCCTTCACGCCTTTCCATCCGCCATGCGCGATCCCTGCGACTTTGCGGACAGGATCCCAGAAAAAAACAGGAACGCAATCCGCCGTCCTTATCCCAAGCACCAACCCCGGGACCTGCGTCACGATCCCATCGGCCGCAGTCTCTAAAAACGCCCGGTCCGGATTTTCGGCAACCACCACCTTGCTCTCATGGACCTGCTTGACCATGACCAGTTTCTCCGGTTTTACCCCAAGCAGATCAAGGAATTCGCCGCGTTTGGCATTATCAAATATGCGGGAATGAAACCCGGCCACCACCTCCGGACCGAAGGATTGAAAACGGTAGATGCCTGTGGGATCTTCCAGGAAGGTCATGACCGCAACTCCGATCGGGCTTCCTGGGAAGAAATCCCCGGAAACTTTTCAGCAGCCAAAAGCTTTTCGGCTCTGTGGATCTCGGGATTCGCATGGAAACGATTGCGGAGAGCTCCATGATTCAAATAATTGTTGATCGCCAAAAGGATCATGCCCTGGTCCAGCGCCAGATACTTTCTTGCAACTTTTCCCGTGCCTACGGTCACGGCATCATAGAATCCATACTCCCCATAAATATCATAGAGGTCTACCAGCTTCCGGAGATTCGCCGCCACTTTCTCCGGCGCGTACTCTAACGCCAAAGCGCTCGCATGCGGCGTCACCACGCCTGCCTTGTACCCCTTCACCCCCATCACCTTCGCGCCATATTCAGAGTATCCTCCCTCAGGAACCGAGGAAGGGCTCATGCCCCACACCGGCATTTTCAATTCCTCCAGGGCATAGCGGATCTGCCCCTGGACATGCGCCGCGTTATTGCCCCCAAGACCCTGCGGGGCAAGCTCCCATTCCTTTAAAAGGATTGGCGGCATTAAAGCTTCGAAGGCCGATCCTCCCCAGCTTGGCACAAAACGGAGTTCCTTCCATTCGTAATGCCCCCCCACATACGGATATCCTTCAAGCGTGGTTTCCACACGGTCTTTCGGTGGCTGGGATTGCCATCCGTACGACACCGGAAAGGTCCGGACCAGGCCTTCGAACCAATGCGCTTCCGGAACATCTCCTCGCGCGACGGCAATATAGCTTGCAGCCCGCGGCTCTGTATAAAAAATGCCATAATGATAATCGGAATAGACATTCAGATTATCGTAAAAACCATGGAACATCTGTTTCGCGAGGGGGTCATAGAAAAAGTCGAAATTACCGCATTTGAGAAGCTGTCTGGCTTGTCCGCCGACCTCTTCGGGAAAAGCACTCTCCACCACATACAGCCCGAGCATCAGCCACCCGCTATCCACGAACGAAACAAAATAACTCGTCCGTTCCAGGGTCGTTGTATCATAATAATTATAGGGAAATCCGCTCGAATGATACTCAAGCTTCTCGACCGTCTTCAGCGTCTTTTGAATCCGTCCGATGGCATCCTCTCTTGTAATAAAACCGAGATCATAAGCGCTCACGACCGCCATCAGATAAACCCCGATATTTGTGACACTCGTATAATCTCCCACCCAGGTCGTTTGATCCAAAGGCGCCGTTTCTCCGAGTAAAACTGTGTCCAACGGCAGGGCATGCTCTCGATCGAGGATCTTGTCAAAAAACTCCCAGGTATCCCTGGCAACCACCTTTAGGAATTCCTTGTCGTCTTTTGGAAATTCTTTCTTGCCGCTCAACCGCGATGGGAATCCTCGCAAACGGGCGATGAGGAACTTTTGAAATTCGAGCGGCCCCAACTGGACAGGGGTTTTTTCAATCTTTCGCGGGGGAAAATCCACGGCGCTCGGACCTGGGGCCCCTGTTGCCACAAACCGGATGTTATCCAGATAGATCTTGCCGGATTTTTTCGTGACAAAACCGTCGTTAAAAATGATCACGAATTCATCAAGCGGTTTGTAACTGGAACGAGGTGTTTTCCAGGCTTCAGGATCTGAAAAATCAATAAGTCCGGTCATCGCATTCAAAGGAATGCTCACGGTCTCCCACTCGGCTGTCACGGGAATGGTCGCGGACCCGCTGACCTTTTCGACGCATTGCGGATCCATGCACTTTTTAAGTTCAAGCCGGAAACGATCAGTAAATCCCGCGGTAGCGTCCCCTTTGATCTCAAAGGCCAGATGATCGTAAGAACTAGCGTCAAACCCCATCAACTTGGTCCAGAACCCATTCTGGGCGGGAACATCGGAATCGACGCTATAGGCGATTTGGAGCACCCGGGACATCTTTCCCTCCTTGTCCTCCATGAGAACGACCCGAGGGTCAGAGAAAGAATTATTGATATCGGAAAGGTTCATGTTCCAATCGCCGCTTTCGCCACCGAGGTTGTTCATGATCTTTGCTCCGTCGGCCTCAAAATCCGCGATCATCGCAACTGAGGGCTCATCTGCGCGATCCGACGCCTGGAGAGAAGGTTCCCGGGAGCATCCCGAGTGAAAGACCAACCCGCAAATAAAAAAAAGAGAGAGAATTTTTTTCATAAGTATTTTTTGAGCTTTTTCCAGGTCGCGGGACCCACCACCCCGTCGACCGCAAGCCCTTTTGCTTTCTGAAAATTCCGGACTGACGCTTTGGTCCTCTTGCCAAAAAAGCCCGTTGGTTTTCCCCTGAAATAACCGGCCTTTCCGAGGGCCTTCTGAATCTTGATTGTTTCCTGGCGACTCGGCATTTTCGGAGCCGAAGCGATGGGCTTCGGCATCGTCCCAGAAGAGATCGCGGCAATACGACGCAGATCGGTCCAAAGATATTGACGGCTCTGGCTTCCCATCAGGCCCACGAAGATCACTTCGCCATTCGCCTGGACCCGTCCGGCAAAACAGTGGCGAGCGGCCCGGGTCCAACCAGTTTTCCCGATCACACCGCCCGTTCGCCAAAGCATTTTATTACAATTGCTTAACGGAATCCGCCGCCCGCCCTGGCTGACGATGACCATGCTCCGGATCTTTAGCGTTCCCACGATAAAAGGATATTTCGAAGCCGCCATCATGATCCTTGCAAGGTCATAAGCGGTCGAATACTGCGCGGCGCTCGGAAGACCATTGGGATTTACAAAATGAGAGTTGTTGGCGCCGATGCTTTTTATTTTCTGGTTCATAAGCTTCGCAAAAGCAGGCCTCGATCCCGCGGTCAGGATCGCGAGAGCTTCCGCGGCGTCATTTGCAGACTTGATCAAAGTCGCTCTCACGAGATCGCGCACATAAAAGCGTTCCCCCGCGCGCAGGCCGATCTTGGTCGGCTGAATGTGTTCTAATCCTTCAGGGATCCGAACAATTTTATCCATCGGAAGGTGATCAAGCGCGACCATCGCGGTCAAAAGCTTGGTCGTGCTGGCCGGGGCCCGCTTGACATGGGGTGCTCTTGCATAAAGGACTTCCTCGGTACGACCGTCGAGCAGAACCGCTGAGGGCGCAATGAGCTTGATGGAGGAAGCTTCCGCCAAAGGGGAAGAAAAGCAGATCGCTAAGGAAAGGATGCACGAAACGCCGGCACTCAGAAGCTTTTTTTTGTTCATAAGGAACCTGTGAACTTCCGTTCTCTCGGCGCTCTGTCGTTCGGACAAAAGAAACATCGGATCGTGACGCTCAAATTACAAGGTTAAAAGTCTGCGCCTGCCGTGATTCGAACGCCCGACCCCCTGCTTCTTCGCCAGAGACGAATCCGCATCAGGCGGAGAAGGCAGTCTAAACAGTCTGGTTCTTTCAAATAAACCGACCCCGGGGCGATTCGAACGCCC
>CAZGCC010000015.1:13540-24455 GCA_964524195.1 uncultured bacterium
TGCTTAGAAGGCAGGTGCTCTACCGCTATATCCCAAGGCAGTGTAACAACTTATGATTTTGAAATTTTCGCTGGTGTCCAAAAAGTGTCCATCCTAGAGGGTAATTGACGGTATTTGACGGCCCAAACGGTCTCCGGCTCCTTCGTCATAAATCTCCCCCCAGTTGCGTCGCCCCTGGAGCTAGGCATAACATCGCTTAAATAAAGATCTAACTTCCTGACCGCCGCTAAAAGATTATCCTGCTGCAAGTGTGTATAGCGGGCGGTGATGGAGTATATCCCACCTTTGGTCTTATGTCCAAGCAGTACAGAGATCGTATAAAGATCCACTCCAAGATGCGCCAAATAACTTGCGAAGGTATGCCTGAGGTCATGGAAATGCAGGCCCTTTATCTGGGCGCGGCCAAGCGCTGTCGCAAAAGCCTTCCGCGGATTGTACGAAAAATCAAAGGGGCCCCGGAGAATCGACTTTACGGTTTCATTCGTCGGAACATACCGCGTTTCCCCGTTCTTGGTTTCGGAAAGGAAAATGTAATTCATATCAAGCTTCACAGTCTCAGGGGTCATACCCTGCATTTCCCCTTTTCTCATGCCCGTGTTGACGGCAATGAGGATATAGCTACGAAGCTCCGGACTGCTTACATCAAGAAGCTTTATCAATTCACCCTTGGTCAAGAAACGATCTCTTGAGACTTCTCTGAGTCTTTTAAACCTTGTCGCAGGATTGGGTCCGGCAAACAAAGGGAGCCGTTTATTTTCAGAATCGCGCCACTCATAAATCGCTTTATTGATCGCGGTCCGCATACAGGAAAGCTCATGATTGATCGTGGAGGGTTTCACGCGCATTTCGATTTTCAGCTTTTTCGATATTTTCACATCTTTCAAGCGCTTTTGCTTGTAGGCCTCAACATCTTCGGAACTTATCTCACTAATAAGCATATCCCCGAAATAATCGACCAGGTGTTCCATGTTGCCCGCATCAGTGCTTTTCCACGATTTCTTGCAGGTAACCTCGCAATACTTGAGATATTTTTCTGAGAGCTCGCGAAATGTAAGGCGGCTTTCCTTCCTGATGTCGAAATACTTATTCTCTTTGATCTGTATCTTGCGCTTGCTTAAAAGATCCTCCGCCATCGCCTTATTGGGAGCGGTTTCGCGATGGCGGCGTCCGTTAACGTAATAATCCACATACCAAGCCCCCGCCTTACACTTGACGCGACCCTCCTGGCACCAGTCACAAGCCCCGCATTTTTTTTGAAAAACGCCCATCTCAGCCTCTCCCAGTTATCTTCTTAAGCTCCCTAAGACCCTCTTCAGTCCAATAACGATAATTACTCATAGGGTCACGCTTCGGCAAAGGGATCTTCCCCGCACGCTCCCAATTGTAATAGGAGCTCCGCGGTATCCCGAGCATTTTGACAACCTCATCAAGATAGTATCGCTTATTTTTTTCCATATCGCTCCAAAAGCCAGCTGCAGGTTATCAACATTGTTAAACCTTGTCAACTCTTAATTAGCCTGACTTTTCTGCTTTCTACCCATTGGGAGATATCCAGAGGATCAAATTTTACCAAGCGCCCCACCTTGACATAGGGTATATGCCGAGCATGGACCCAGCAATACACGGTCTTAACCTTAACCCCAAGGCGTTGAGATAATTCTCTCACATCCAGCAACTTCCCCGAGACTTCACACCTCGAGATACCGTCTTGCTTATTCATTTCACGGATAGCTCCCTTCTATATAGTAGATAGCCCCTCATGGGAGGTCCGTTTACGACATGGGCATTCACACCAAACGAACATTTTTATACTTGAAATATTTTTTTCAGCGGCGTCCGAAGCGACAGTTCAGACAAATCAAACCTGAACACGCCAGAGGGGGATACCTAGACGCTGGCGGTAGGTTTCTCCGGGAAGGAGCTGCATCTTCCGTTCCGGGAGGTCTCCCCGACCGGCTACATGCTGGCGGTGCTTCCCGAGCCACAGGGAGGTTCCGAGATGCAGGGCATGTTTGCCATAAAGCTCATTGACGCCATCCAGGACCCGATCGATCCGTTTCAGGGATTCGATCTTCGGGACATCGTCAAAGAGGTCGTACTGCTCCGTCCGGTCGGCTTCCAACTTGGAAAGAACAATCCCGGTCAGCCGATACGCCGACCCGGGCTGAAACACTTGGTCGAAAAGTTCCCCTATCAGACCTACGGCATCGAGCGTTGATGCTGTGCTCCGGTCAAACGCACCTTCGATCCCGGAGGAGTGGAACTCCTGGTCCCTGAGGAAAATGCAGACCCTCTTCGCCCGCAATTTATGCCGCCGCATCTTGATAAAAGCCGATTCCAGATTCCTCACAAGCTGGGCCTTCACAAAATCTTTCTCGGAGGAAGGTGGCGTGAAGGTCTTCGTCTTGCTGATCGAAGCATAATCGTCCTTTTCTGCAGTCACAATAGGATAGACCGCCTCCCCGCGCAGTTCATGCCACAGCTCGACGCCGATCTTTCCGAGAAACCGCTGCGCCCACGCTTCAGGCCGGCTCACATAGTCCCAGACATTCCTTATCCCCTGCTTCTCAAGAAGCGCCACGGTATTCGGTCCAAAGCCGCAGACGCGCTCAAGCGCAACCTTCGGGAGATAAAGATGAAGCTCTCTAGCGCGCAGCACAAAGAACCCGTCCGGTTTCTTTTCTTTGCCGGCGATCTTCGCAAGCGTCTTGGAAGCGCTGAGCCCCACCGATACAGTCAAACCCAGCTCCTTCTGCACGGCTTGTTTGATATTCCAGGCGATCTCTTCGTATCCGGTCCGGTGGAGACGCCTGAGCCCTGAAAGTTCTGCAAAAGCTTCGTCGATGGAGTACTCCTCAACTGTGGGAGTAAATCGGCGGATGATCTCGAACATTCGCTTCGAGATGAGGCTGTATGTTTCATAATCACTCGGGAGACAGATCAGCTGAGGAAGAAGCTTCTGCGCCTCCCAAAGCCGCATCGGCCGCTTCACGCCGAGAGCCTTAGCCTCGTAGCTGGCGCAGGCGACGATCCCCCTCTCTTTTCCGGTAACAACTGGCTTTCCTTTCAATTCAGGATGAAGCGCTTGCTCCACGGATGTAAAGAAGGCATCACAATCGAGATGGATGATAGGACTCGGGAAGGAACTGATCGAGAGAGGTCTATTTGTATTTGCGGACATTTGCGACCACCACTCCGCCGATCACAAGCTCCGCCTTGGGTTCGATCGGAAGATATTTCTTATTCGCGGCACGGAGCAAGACCTTCGAACCCCGCTTTTCGTAATACTTCATCGTCCATGCTCCGTCCACTTCAGCGATCACAATATCACCATGACGAGGCTGACGCCCCCGATCCACGATCACAAGGTCGTCCGGCATGATCCCGGCATCGATCATGGAATCCCCCGTCACCTTCACGAGATAGCTGGCCTGGGGGTTTTTGATCAGGAATTCATCCAGGGAAAGCGTGTCGATCAATTCTTCTTCGGCGGGCGATGGAAATCCTGCCTGCACCGTACCGAGAAGCCTAATGCCACCCTCAAGAACCTGCATGGGCACAAGCTTGCCTCCAGAGTCACGCCTCAGGATCCCCCGCTTCACGAGGTGTTCGATCAGAAGAGACACGCCCCCCTTGGAACTGTATCCCAAGAGAGATTGGAGCTCGGAAAAGCTGGGTAGGCGTTTACGTTGGGTGTAGAAGTCTTTGAGTTTTGAGATAACTGATGGGAAATCGATCCGCTTTGGCATGCGAATATTATAAACGGACGAGCGTCCTTTTACAACAAATCTGTCGCGGGTAGCTTCTCAGTCGTTCTTGTTCTCTCCTCCGCCACGAGCCCAAATCAAAGCGGCTATCCACCCGACCAATGTGTTTCCAAGGAAAAGATTCAACAGCATTATGTAAACCCTTTGTGGATGCTTGCGTTTATAAGCAGTGAAAGTCGGGATCATGTATACATAAATTACAACTCCACTAAGGATCAAAGCGAATATAAGAACGAGCATAAAAAGAAAAGCATCCTCTGTCCCTGAATTCTTAGCCATTTCATCCATCCGATCATCCACAATCTCGCCGTTCAAGTAGAAGTGGCGGAAAACCGTTGACCGACAACTCACAATCTGTTCAGGGTAATTCTGGCGAGAATAATTTTCACATTGTCCAACGGTAAAGTAAACTTGGTCAGCTTCTTCGTATTGCACGGAATGTTGCGGGTTACTCTTTGACGTATATGTCCCAGCATTGCAATTACCTGCAACGGCCAGGAAAAATGCGAGAACAATAAATGACTTTATTAAATTTCCAGGAAGCACCGTACCTCCGCTAATACCACTTTGGCCAAAACATTCGGTCTTTTCCTATGTATGCAATTTTTCAACTTTTTAGAGCATCAGATTGAGCACACAATGGACAGGACTTGCTGACATACGCAACTACGCCAGCTGATTTTTTGAAAACGTGACCCTTCACACACTGAAAGTGCGTGCCTCTAATAAGCCCACCATAACGTCCAATCATGGTGAGACCGGTTCCTTCCAACTGTTTCATCATCCATTCCTGATTTCTCACTGGCGTTGTTCGGGGTGTCGGAAGAGGCCGTTCACCCGCTTTCTTAGCTGCATCCAAGCCCGCCTGTACATACTTCCATTCCATTGGTACAATTTCATCTCCTCCTCGAAACGGGATATCTGCCCAAGGCGTTGCTCCCCAAAAAGCCGCTTCTGCGCAATACGGGTCATGGACGGCAATGTATGTCTTGAGTTCCCATTTTTGCCCAGTCTCTTTGACGATCTTCCCCGCGTATTCTTCGCAATTACTATTGTGCTGAGCCAATCGTTTTTCGGGCTTGAGAATGGTTACTCCGATCTTTATAAGAGTCGGATCGGACGGGTGCACCAATACATACAGATAACCTGATTTCATCGTGTTCCTCTACATCTTGCGGATATTGGCCTTAACAGCCGTTTTAAATCCATTGTTTTGCGAGAGCCCATTTGCTAAGTTCGAACTTAATGTCGCAATCTGAAGAAAATGCGACTTTATAAGGATGCATATTCCTTCCATATGGCATCAAGCGCCGCGGCAGCTCCCAGCGGTATTTTAACGTCAACCCATCCTGAAATCTCGGTCTTGGCGGGATTGATCTCAATCGTCGGACGTTGGAGGTGGGACGCGAAAGCCATGGGGTGTTTGATATAAGGAAACACGCTTGTTGTCCCGATAGAAAAATAGATGTCGAACGGCTGCCCCACTTTCCGCCCCCTGAGCTCCCCTTTGTCGGACCGTAACATCTCTCCAAAGAAAACCACGTCCGGTCTCGCTATGGAGTCGCACTTCGGACAGCGCGGTGGAATGCTGAGGCCGTCATAATTCTCAACCCGCGTCTTCCAACCGCATCCTTCGCACCGGATGTCATGCATATCCCCGTGAATGTTGATCACGTTCTTGGAGCCCGCCGCATGATGGAATCCATCGATATTCTGCGTAAGGACCCAGACCCGATCAAAGCGCAATTCCATCTCCGCAATGATCTCGTGAGCATGGTTATGCTTCGCCCCGCGACACTTGTTCTCAATCTGGGAAAGATATTTCCAGGTGACCTCGGGCTTCTTCCTAAGCATATCCCCCGCCAACGCCATCTCAATCGGAATCCCGTCTTCGGTTTCGACATGATCATAAAGCCCGCCAAGTCCCCGGTAGGTCGGCAATCCCGAATCCGCCGAGATTCCGGCGCCGGTAATAAACAGAACGCTCTTTGACTGTTTTAGCAATCCCGCGACATTTTTTATCTTTTCGATATTACTCATTCAAGTGATCCGGGATAAGAGTTTATTTGCGATACCAACGCGACCTGAAACCTTGTCGAGCCGCGCTTTCTCTAAATGGCGCCTGGCATCCTTGATCTGTCCCAGCCGCAGGCAGGCAATCCCGAACTTCAGATAAAGCGTCCCATCGAGATCGTCCGGCTCTCCGCAAACATAATGCCCGAATTCCATGGCCGCGTCCCAGTATCTTTTCTTCCCGAAAAAATGCTCCCCGAGAAAGTAATGCGCTTGGTGCATCCCGGAATCCAACTCAAGCGCTGTATGATAAGCTTTGACCGCATTCTCGTCATCCTTGAGGCAACCGTAAAAAACACCGAGTTGAAAGTAAAGCTCGGCATCTACGGGATTCCACCGGATCTCGCTCTCCAACTCCCGGATGGATTCCAGAAGGCGTTCGGGTTTTAGGCAATCCATAGGATCTTCATTCGATTCGCTCAATATGCGGCCCCAGTTCTACAGACAACGTTAAATCTAGAATTAAACTCCTCGATGATCGGTACGAAATCGCTCGGGATTTTAGCAAATACGCGCTCGCTTACGGCAGAAGGAACTCCTTTGTAATACGCCTGTGCAATGCCGCCAACAATGCATCCTAACGTATCCGAGTCGCCCCCAAGTGAAATCCCCTTCCTGACAGCATCTTCCCAACTGGACGATTCTAAGAATGCCCGTATCGCCTGAGGAACTGATCCCTGACAAGTTTCATCGAATCCATAGCCAGGACGAATCTCATCCAAGCTTTTTGAAAGATCGTAAGAAAATTTCTCCTCGATATACTTTCTTATCTCCTTCTTATCCGCGCCGGTTCTCGCCAAGAATATCGCTGAAGCTACAGATTGAGCGCCTTTGATCCCCTCCGGATGGTTATGCGTAACTTCAGCGCTCCTTTGGGATTCTTTCAGAACATCTTCCAAGGTATTATAGGCAAAACCTACGGGGCTTACGCGCATTGCTGAACCGTTACCAAAACTTCCGTAAGGCGACAGATTATCTGAACGCACCCAATTCAAAAAACGGGCGCCATAACCAGCACCGATGAATTTTCTACTCCATTCTTTATAAACCTCCGTATATCCCTTCCCGTTCAAAATAGCATCGGCTGTTGCAATGGTCAGGACGGAATCATCCGTAGAGCGCGTGCCCTTCGCAAAAAACTCAAAATCTTCCGACTTCACATTTGTGAACTCAAAAATTGATCCGATAATATCTCCAGCAATTGCGCCTAACATAAACCCTCCTTGCCTGCTCTTATCTTACTGAGATTACGACCGAGGAACTACGGCCGTAGTCGTCGGTGACAGTGATGCGGTGTGACGGGGTACCATTCTAAACGATCCCTGATTTCTAGTTTTCATCGTATTCAGCTAACGCAAGGGAGAGAGCCAGTAAACGAAAGAGGTAATTGACTCCGAGTATGGGGAACTTGGGGGCTCGCCACCGCACAAGAAGCGCCTTGAGATGCCCCTTCATAATCGGGGTCAGAAAACGGTTCAGGGTACCCGTGATGTCATATTTGACTTTAAGTTTCTTTTCATCCGAACCGCTACCGGCCAAAACCGTTTTGATTCAGATTTCAAGCACACCGCTATCAAATGAGTTCCTGAAAATTTCGGGACCTTCAAGAAGGTTTTCCCTAATAAATTCCTTAAAACGCTCATTGCTGTAAAGCACCGAAAAGTTGTTGGTATCCGAAGAATAAGGAAGGATTGCGGTCTTATCGCAAAAAAGTTCCGGGAATTTCGCTTCACACATCTTCATAAAAAGCCGCTTCTTGATCCTAAGCTCGCCCGGGATCTTTTGAATGACCGCCAGAGTCCTATCGAAAAGGAAGGGAGCCTGATGGGGAAGATAACACCGTCTGAAATACGCCATGCCCTGTAGCAGCCGAGCTTCGCGATGCCGCCAATAAAGGCAATCCTTAAGATCGTTCGCGGGAATATATTGCGCCCCGTATTCCGCCGCAAGCCGCCCCCTTAAATTCTCGAGGTATTGTACTCCATCACCAAAAGCATCTGGTTTGAGAAGTCTCTGCGGATGAACCAGCTCGTTTAGATTAAAAAGAATGCACTCACGGAAAGCCATTTGTGAATTGGCAGCATAATCTCCCCACCCCCAAACTTCGTCGCCCCGAACCATGAAGTCATAGGACCCAGCCAGTTCCTGATAAAACCCTTCCCCGAGAAAAGCATCCTGCATTGACACGAGATGATTGTCCCCGCCCGAACTCCGCACCGCCCTCTTGATGTCCTCGATCACTCTTTCCGGGGCGTCAATCCTCGATTGATAAAAACGATGAGGAGCCCCGGCTTTTTTCGCGTAGTACCCACCGACATCCGCATCCGCCCCCTTATAAACACTCGTACCGAAGGTATAGCTGATCGTCTCAAACTGCTTTCCTGAGAGCTTGAGCAGGCCCAATAGTGCCCGTGAATCATATCCTCCGCTTAAAGTAAGAACCGCTTTCCCTTCGGGCAAAAGAGCCGTATCTTGCTTGACCGCATCAAATAGTTCATCGATAAGCGCTCTTTCCGTTTGTTTGGTTCCTTCAAATCGCACCCTCCAATAGGATTCAATTGCAACTTTGTTTTTCTCAATTCGTATCAGTTGTCCCGGCCCGAGACGTCTTACTTCATTCCAGAAAGTACCGTCACCCCAAAGGTAGCCGCTCGACATGAATTCAAAAATGACATCACGCCGAACGGTAGGTTTCCACCCATGTTTTTTCAGCGCTTTGAAGGAAAGAACTTCCGGAGAAATAGCGATGAAGTCTTTGGTTTCGGTGTAATAGGAAGGATGCGTGCTGATCTTATCCGAAACGACAAAACATTCGTCTTTAGAACGAAAATAAATTACAAGCTGGAAACAGCCGGTAATAGAATTCAAAATTCCGTTGAGATCGCCTTGATCCAGCTGTTCTCTAAGGCCCTCCGGCAGATGGGGCGTCAACAAAGTGCCGTTATGGAACGGCCTACCGAACCAAGCCATGAGACCCGCGTTGGTCTCTAAAAACCCAGAGTGGTCTTTCGAGCTACCAACGAGTGCTACAAAAAGCCCGTTCTCTGCCGCAATCTCGGAAACCTTTAGTCGCTCCCGTCCGTATAACCTTTCCGCTATCTCCCTGCCAACATTACAGACGTTTTCCCTGTCCGAACCCCTTCCCTTAACGATAACAAGCCCTGGCATGGTTTTTGTTTTCCTCGTTCCTAAAACACTCTTACACCAAAATAGGATCAATGAACAACGATCTGGACCGAAGAACTGCGGCCGTAGTCGTCGGTGACGGTGACGCGGTGACGACTGGTTTAACGCCTGCCTTTTCTATTACTCTAGCCGCAGCTTCCAGGTAAAGATCCGTCCCAACGGAGAGTGCGCCTGATGATGACGAGAACGGGATTGTCGCTCGTGTCATCGATGTTTTTCATCTCGCCGGCAGGCGGTAAACTGTCCCACCATTTGTTGTATTCGACAAGATTCCCAGTGAACCAGACGATGCCTGGCAGGAGCATTATGAGAATAGCACCGCTGATAATTTTTATCCAACCGGCTTTATGGGCGGCCATTCTTACGAATCCTTCTTCTTCAGAATAATCCGCTGCTCGGTGCGGGACGGAAGTTTGGCATAAAACTCCTTGAGCTTTGAGTAATCAGAAGCCGGAAGCTCCACTCGATGTATCCGTCGCAAGTCCGTGATCTTGATACTGTCGCCTATTCTTTCGATGTCCCGGCGAAAGCTGAAAAAACCGTTATCGAGAATAAAACCTTTAGGAAGATGCATAACCTCGAAACCAGCTGGTAGTTTGAAGGTGATGGTTTCTTGATTCAATCCATTAATAGGGGAAAAAACAGGTTTCTTCCTTTCCTTGGCTGTCCACCCATCGGAACTTCCAGGTTGCGCCAGATCGAGAACCATGAGTCCGTCGTTCACTGGATAGTTGTTGGGATAATCACAAACTGATCGGGACTTGAGCCGTCCGTATTTCGCGTCTAGCCCTTCGATTTTTCGCTCCAGGACCTTGCCATCCCCAGCCATGTCAGCTTCCAGCCTATCAAAAAACTTCTTCTTTTCTTCCGCAGGCATGGCCTTAAGCTTTCTACGAAGATCTATGGACTCGTGAAGCTTCCAAAAATTCAAGAACGTGTTGGTAGAGGACCCATCGGGACGAATCTCTATGGTTCCAACAGTGGATTCTGACATCCTTGCCTCATCAAAAACGGGAAAGTGATCGAACTCACCGCCTTTGGGTCCGATGACAAAGGTATGCGCCCCCTGATATTTCAAAGGGTACTCTCCGATGTCATACCCCTGGAGAAGCGGGTCTGCGTAGAAATCCCCATCTTTGGGATCCATAACCTTGAGCAGTACATGATCATAAAGCCCCGGGACCGGAAGATCGTCCTTAGGATCGCTCCCCTCTGATGCTAAGGCGAAAAAGCATAGCTCCGCCCGAACTCCCACAGCCTCTAACATGGCTTTCACGAGAAGCGACTGATCCTTGCAATCGCCATACTTATTCCGAAACACCTCATCGGTCGGATGCGGCTCCATGGAGTAATCACCGAAAGACATCGAAACATACCGGAAGTTTTCCTGCATGTATTCAAGGATGGCCCGGACTTTATCGCGAGGATTTGTCTTCCCTTGGGTCGCTTCCTCCGCAACCTTCCGGATCTTGGGAGTAATTTTCAGGTTCTTTTGAATGAGCCTGTAATACCAGACCGCTACTTCCTGCCAGCTCTTGACCGATGAAAGCTCGAGGCCTTGTCCGATGTTCTCGGCCGTAGGAAGCGGAAGGAACACCTCTTCTTCGTCCGTATCCGGAGAATAGTTTTTCCGCCCCCAGGAATAAACCATGGTCTCGCCTTCTTGGCGGATCTCCGGCTGCCAGGAATAAAGGAACGTCTTTTGTTTTATTCCAAGGCTTTTGGGAAACCTATAGATCAGCTTCTGCTCTCTGATCGGGAACGGCTCACTTGTGCTTTCAATGTCCCAAAAAGTGTTTGGCATAGAGCGCTTTTGGGTTATTTTTATATACTCCAGATCGATAACCGCCCCGACATGAAGGCAGCCATTGCCGGCCTGCCCCCACTGA
>CAZGCC010000015.1:24465-26061 GCA_964524195.1 uncultured bacterium
GATGTATTCCAACGCAAGGAGGAAGGTCCTTTCCCCGACAGTAACTTCCGGCAGGGAAAGGACCTTCCTCCTTGCGTTGGAATACATCCCATCTCCTTCGTTTTCAGTAAGGTCCTGGATCCTGACATAGGGATGTTCTTTCCCGTCCGGAGCAATCGTAACAGCCCTCAGGATTTTGACCTCTTCCGTATCTGCCTCGTAAAGGATCGGGATCTCGCCCATAACGCTCCCGTCTTTGGTCTGGATAAGAACTTTTCTGTGAATATACATTTCAAAAGACCAATCCTCATGAATAGTAATGCGACTCTCATGAAGAAGCATCATCATGGCCCAGTCTTTGTGTTTTTCTTCAAAACTTATCTCCTTTTCCGGTTTAGCCGCCTCCGAAGTTATCTCTGGGGTCGAGATCTGGGTGACTTGTGGTATGGCAGGAGCAAGCTGCTGAATCTCGGCCAGAAGATTGGGGCCTGTGTTTATCAGGCAGAAGAACAGAAATGCGGTTCCAAGCCTCATAAAAAACCTGTTTTTGGCAAAGTGATCGGGAGCGGGATTTTGGGCGGGCTGCATGGTGCGGTTCCTCCGGTTGATCGTTCTTTTTCTGGTTGTTCCGGTGGGTCTCTTCTTCCGTCTGTAAAACGCGGCGGTGACACGGGGCTCACTGGGACAATATTAACGGTTCATTGTGTAAAAAGTGAATAGTAAAAAATATAGCAATTTAGATCTTTTGAATAAGCTGAGCCAAATTCCGTTTCGCACGGATAAGGTCCGAGTGATTAGCCCTCGTATCGACCCTGATCCAGCGGTCAAGGCGGCCAGCTTTCTCTAAGATCTCCCGCTCCATCTGTAAAAGCTGGTCATCCAGCCAGTAGAAGTCGCTTTTGAGGTCTATCGCCTCGGTCTTGAGGGTCTTCCAGGTGACCGGCTTCACGAGCTTGGCCATTTCCATGAAGGTTTTGTCCGAAAAAGGCCTCAGAGCTGCAAGCGCAGGCCCGGCATCCCCGCGGTTAGCATGGCTGGTCAGCCAATAGCAGTCAAAATGCCATAAGGCATACACCAGGTAATCCCGAGCTCCTCCGGCAAGGCAGATCTTATGGTCATCCGGGGTCTTCTTGCCAAGCAATACCCCGTCGATATCGATAAAAAGCTTAGGTTTTTTCATGACGCGACATTCCTTTTAATAATCAAAATCTTTCGCCTTTTCCTCCCAGACAATTTTCTTTAGATGTGCGGCGGCTTGCTCGTAAAACTCTTCTGCCGAATCCTGGAGCCAGACTAGAATCAGCTGCGATCCGCAAGCATCTCCGATTGTTTTACCAACAAGCCACACATATACCATTATCTTGGGGAGACGTTTTTTATAATCTATTCTTTCAAGATCCATAAAATATACGGGCCTGTCATCTCCCCACAGTCGCTCCACCGTTTTTTTTACATGTTCCGTCAGTATTTTCCGATTCTCTCTTTCCAGCACGTTGTTGCTTAAGCACAAATAATTTTCATATGTTTCATGGATATACATGTTTGTAATCCTGACTTCACGATCTTTATATTTACCAACGCCCTTCATCCAAAAATCTCCTTAATCGCCGTAATCAC
>CAZGCC010000016.1:0-2209 GCA_964524195.1 uncultured bacterium
CAAAACTGCCCCAAACCTCTTTGTAAATTTAAGGGTTGTTTGGGACTGTCATGATTACAGATAAAGCTTTAATAGTGAATCATGGCTGGGGAACTAGGATTTGAACCTAGACTGGGTGATCCAGAGTCACCAGTGCTACCGTTACACCATTCCCCAATGGAACGAAGATAATATCAAGACGCCTGCGCATCAAAAGCGGAAAAAGCTTGCGGATTATAGCGGGTCTTGAGAACAGGGACAAGAATTCTTCTCGGAATCCAGGGAGTTAAACTTTTATGACCAAAGAGGAATTGATCTCCAGGATAAAGCAGTTAAACGACCAAAAAGAGCTCGCAATCCCGATTTACACCCAGCATCTGGAAGACGAGCTTTTTCTTTATGCCCTCGAGCCGGAGGCCCAGAAGCAGATCAAGGAAGCATTATTGGCCTCGGCGAAAGAATCAGAAGCTCACGCGCAGATGTTCCGGTCCGCCGTAAAATCCGTTGAGGATTCAGAGCGCCATGTTTACTAAAGACGATTTTCGCAAGTATTTCGGTCAACTCGCGCGCATGGAAAGGAAGATGATCTACGGTGTTCATGAGCTTGCCGGGGAGATCGACGATTCCGCCTTGAAAAAGATTTTGCATGACATTGGCGAGAGGGAGATTAAGCATTACAACTAGGTTCTGAAGCTGCCCCAAGTTGTGGGGTTGGGCCATTTTGAAGGGCGGCGTGAATCCCGGGAGGATGTTCTAGGCATCGTTCGTTTGCGCGATGCCGAAAATCCTGGCTCGATAGAGGTCAAAGCCTATTGCGTCGATCTGTCCAAGAATGGGATCTGCCTGGAAAGTCCGGAAGATTTCTCGGTCTCGTCGGTCTGGGATCTTGAGATCCAGTTGCTGAATAACCAGGAGATCATGACGCACCGGGGACGGCTCGCCCGGACAAAAAAGATCGAATCCGACTGCCTTATCGGAGGCATCGACTTTCTATTCTGATGAAAAATAACCATATCTCTTTCATGAAGGAAGCAATTCGAGAGGCCCGGAAGGGTCTGCGCGAAGGCGGGGTTCCGATCGGTTCCGTGCTTGTCAAGAACGGGAAGATCATTGGGCGGGGGCACAATCGGCGCGTTCAAAAAAAATCGGCGATCCTTCATGCCGAAATGGATTGTCTTGAAAATGCAGGGCGTCTCAGAGCCCCGGATTACGCGAAGTGCGTGATTTATTCCACGCTCTCTCCATGCGATATGTGCACCGGAGCTATCCTTCTCTACAAGATCCCGGTCGTCGTGATTGGTGAGAACAAAACATTCAAAGGGCCTGAGACCCATTCCAGGAAACGGGGTGTCAAGCTTGTAAATCTTGACCTTCCGGAATGCAAAAAGATGATGAAGAATTTCATCGCCGCCAAGCCCAGGCTCTGGAACGAGGATGTTGGAGAATGACCTAGTGGAACTCCTGGGGATAACATGAAGCGAATGGGTTTTTTGCTACTTTTGATATTTCTCGCGGCGACTACGACCACCGTTTATCACCTGACCCAAAAGGCCGACATCCTCTACCACAAGGGTCACGATCTTTTCGTAAAAAGCGACTACAAAGGCGCCATTCCCTTTCTCACCCGTTCTGTTTCCGAGGACCCTGGGAATCGTGAAGCCCTCATGGAGTTAGCTTATTCGCTGCTTTGGACCGGGGAATCCAAGAAATCGATCGATTTATTCCAGAAGCTTCTTTTGAAAGAGCCGGATTCTATAAGAACCCGGAAGGCCTTAGCGTCTGCTTACTCCTGGAACAAGGAATATGCCAAGGCGGAAGAGCTTTTTCTGGGAGTTATCGCGGCAAGGAGCGAAGATTTTGAGGCGAAAAAGAAACTTGCCGAAGTCTACACTTGGGATCAGCGGTATGAAAAAGCCAAGGACATCCTCCTCCCTATCCTGAAAGACCGTCCGAGTGATGTGAGAGCGAAATTCCTTTATGCCAAGGCGCTCCAATATTCCGGACAGACGGAAGAAGCCGCACGCATCTACCGCGAACTTTTGAATGGAGAGAAATCTCCGGAGATGGAAGGGAAATGAAAAAGATCTTTTTTTTGATGGGGGCGCTGATTTTTTCGGTCGGGCTGGTTTCAGCGGCCGAAGGGATTGACAAGGATGAAGTGCGGCAGCTTTTAGGGGAGGTCTATATGGTCCAAAAAGATTATCCCGCCGCCGTTGAAAAATACCGGGAG
>CAZGCC010000016.1:2219-16963 GCA_964524195.1 uncultured bacterium
CTCAAGCGCGATCCCTCTAACGCCAAGGCCAGGACGGAACTGGCGGACATTCTCAGCTGGCAAAGGAACTACGAAGAGGCGATCCGGGAATATAAAAAAATCCTGGAGTTCCGGCCGGATGATTTTGAAGTGAAGAAGAAACTTGCCGAGGTCTATACCTGGAAAAAAGATTATTCCAACGCCCAGGCCCTCTATCAGGAGCTGATCGCCCAGGATCCGGCAAGGATCACGGAGAGGATCTCGTTGGCAGAGTTATTGGTCCGTCTCGGAAAACCCGAAGAAGCCAAGCGTCTCCTTGAAGGAATACTGAAAAAAAATCCGGAGAATTTGGAAGCCAAAGTTGCTTTGGCAGATATCTATGCTGGACAAGAGGACCTTGAAAAGTCCCTTGCGCTTTACCGGGAGGTTCTCGACAAGAAATATGACCGGAAGACAAAAGCGAAAATGGGGGATGTTCTCAGCTGGAGCCGTCAATATCCTGAAGCGTTACGGATCTACGATGAGCTGCTAGCTGAGAAAGAGGAAAAAGCGGTTCGTTTGCAGAAAGCCCGTATTCTCGGTTGGGCCCGTCAATATTCCAAAGCCACAAAAGAATATCAAAAGATCTTAAGCCAGGGTCCGGATGAATTGGTTGAAATGGAGATGGACGCGAAACATTTCTATTGGAGTAACCGGGTCCAGCACGCGATCGCGGCCTATAAGGAGCTCATTGCCAAAGAGCCTGAAAATGTGGAGGCCATGTTCGATCTGAGCCAGATCTATTCCTACCAGTCTATGTGGAAAGAAGCGATCGAACAGTATGAAGGGATCCTCAGCGTTGCTGAAAACCACTTCCGGGCGAAGGCGGGATTGAAAAAAGCGGAACTTTTTTCAAAACATCCGGCATTCACATCCGGTTATGAGTTTTTTAAAGCTCACAGCGGATCGCGTGATGTGGATATCCGTAAAAATGTTGTTAACGCTTTGCTCAACATTCCTCTCAATGAACAGACATTCTTTGGAGTGGGTTATAAATTCGTGCGGCGCGCCTTCCGGGATTTTCACGACCTGACTGAGAATCATGCCCGTCTTTCTCTGAGCTATGCAGATAACCCCCAATGGGCTACAGGGGCCTTCTTCAATCTGGTCACCTACAACCGGAGCGTGGCGCCGGTCTATGAGTTCGGAGGGCAATTCGCGTTCCGGACCTTGGATATCGGTCAAATGACCCTTTCCGCTGAACAGAAACGGCTCGAAAATAATAGCGAGGTCATCCGGCGCCGGTATTTCCAAGACGATTTCAAAGTACGGCAAGACCTGGATCTTACGAAGCGTTGGAAGGCCGGGGCGGATTATGCGTTTTCCTATTTTTCTAACCACAACTACAAAAATGAGGTCGGAGCGGATACTTTGTACTACTTTACTCTCGAGCCCAAGGCGTTTTTTGTAAAGTACCGTTACGCCTTCCGTGATTTCAAACGGCGGGATTCCTTTTACTATGCGCCGCATGACTATTCCCTGCATACGATCTCGGTCCGTTGGAAACATTATCTCAACAAGGAAGAGATCTATTTTGGCGCTGATGATATCTACTACGAAGCGGGGTATGATTTTTCGATGGATTCCACGGGAATTATTAGCCACAAGGTCATGGGGGGGGTCGGGTGGGACATCACTAAACGGCTTCAGATCAAGGGAGAGGGCCAGTATACACACTCCACGACAAAGATCTATGAAGACACGGGGGCGAAGGCCTCCATGAGGTATTTCTTTTAATGGGCAAGGAAAAGAGCTTCTCCAGGTTCAATGCCGTATCCGCGGTGGCCGTTTGCGCCGTTACGGCGGCCATGGTTTATCTTGTGATCCGCTCCGTTCTTCTATGGAAGTCGAAATACACTCCCATTGACGGGGGGTTGGCCATTTTGTTGATCCTTGCGGAAATTTTTATCATATTCCACAGTGTTGGGTACACGCTGAATATCCTGCGGGTCAGGTTCTCCATCGCGGCGGGGAAGGTATCGTTTCCATCCCGCGAGATCGATCCTCAAAATCCTCCCCCGGTGGCGATCCTTGTCCCGGCTCGTAACGAACCGCGCGATGTCCTGGAAAGGACATTCCTGACGATCAACAATATCAATTATAAAAACAAGAAGGTCTATTTTTTAGACGACAGCGTCAATGAAAAACACCAAAGCGAAGCGGCGGAGATCGCTCGCGATCAAGATCTCACGCTTTTCCGGCGCGACAAGCCCTGGCATGGCGCCAAGGCCGGGATCGTGAACGATTGTCTCGCCCAGCTTACGGAAAAATACATCGTAGTCTTTGATGCCGACCAAAACCCAATGCCCGATTTTTTAAGCGCCTTGGTTCCCATGATGGAGGCCGATGAAAAGTTGGCTTTTATCCAGACGCCGCAGTTTTATACCAATATCGAAAAAAACCGGGTTGCCCGCGCCGCAATGCTTCAGCAAGCCGTCTTTTACGAATACATCTGCGAGGGCAAAGGAGTCTCGGATTCGATGTTCTGCTGCGGGACCAATGTGATCTTTCGCGCTTCCGCGCTCAAGGGTGTGGGGGGCATGGATGAATCGAGCGTGACCGAGGATTTTGCGACCTCTCTTAAATTCCACACTCAGGGATACCGTTCGCTTTATTCTAACCGCGTTCACGCCTTTGGGATGGGGCCGGAGGATCTCTCGGCCTATTTCAAGCAGCAGTTCCGGTGGGCCATGGGAACGATCGGCGTTCTCAGGAAAGTGCTTTTGAAATTCCTTACGCGGCCCTTTTCTCTCAAAATGACCCAGTGGATCGAATATTTTTTATCCAGCACCTACTATTTTACAGGCATTGCTTTTTTTGTCCTGATGATCTGCCCCATGATTTTTATTTTTTTTAAAGTCCCGTCTTTTTTTGCAAGCCCCGCCGTTTATTTTATGGCGTTCCTTCCCTACATTATTTTGTCGATGAGTATTTTTTATTTCGCTCTTCGAAAAAGGCATTACAAGCCTCGGGACCTTATTTCCGGGCAATTGCTCGGGGCCATGACCTTTCTGGTCTATGTCAAAGCGGCGGTCGCGGGTCTTCTGGACATCAAGCTTCCTTTTGGAGTGACCCCCAAAAAAAGCGACGGCTCGGTCCCGTATCGCACGCTTTGGCCCCAGATCTCGATGTGTCTTATGAGTTTCATTGCGGTGGTGTGGGCATTTAACCGTTATTATTACGAGCACAATCCCGCTCTGTTGGTCAACGGATTCTGGGCTTTCTATCATTTCATGGTATTTTCCAGTATCTTTTATTTCAACCAGGGCGAAAAATGAAAAGACCCATCGCGGCATTCCTGATCGGCGCTTTGTGTTTACTGGGCGCCTGTTCCAACCATGAGGGTGCTGGGTGTCTTGTTGGTGCCTTTCTCGCGGATGCGCCTACTGTGCAAGATATGGAAAACTTCCGGGAGAATTACGGGAAAAAACCTTTTTTAGTTATGATCTTTCTGGATTGGGATAAAGAGATTGACGATCGCGTTGTTCGGGATGTCTATGGGCAAAACTCCGTTCTCATGGTCACTTGGGAACCATGGGATGCGATCTCGAAAGAGGGGATCGATTATGCTTCGTTGCTTGAGGGAAAATATGACGCCTATATCCGGAAATTTGCCCAAAAAATAAGAGAGGTCGGAAAGCCGGTTTTTCTGAGGTTTGCTCATGAGATGAACGGGGATTGGTACCCATGGGCAGGACAGAAAATAGGCCCTTTGACATATCAGAAAATTTTTAAACATGTTCATCAAATTTTCGCACAAGAGAACGCGACTAATGTCCGTTGGGTCTTTTCCATCAATGTCGAGAATGTTCCATCGGAAAACGAGTACATTCTTTGTTATCCTGGAGAACGGTATGTGGATTACATCGGCTTGGATGGTTATAATTGGGGCACGACACAGCCTTGGAGCCAGTGGAAGAGTTTTCGAGAGGTCTTCTCCGGCGTGTATCGTGAAGTGGTGCAGCGATACGGGAAGCCGGTGATCATTTCGGAATTCAGTTCGACTTCGAAGGGCGGGGACAAGGCGCTCTGGATCAAAGAGGCGCTGCGGGATGTCAAGGTCATGCCTTCGGTGAGGGGACTGGTTCTTTTTAATATCAATAAAGAAACGGATTGGGCTTTTCCATCCGCGTCCGAAGGCGGGTGGAATTTTAAAAAAGGTCTTGAGGATCCTTATTTCAAGGAAGTTTCCGAGAGGAGTTTATAGTGACAAAAAATGAATTGCTGGCTACCTTGAAGAAACTTCGCGATGAAGAAGAATTGGCGGTCCCCATTTATACGGAACATTTGAAAAGCACTTTTTTTCTCTCCGAGTTTGAGTTGGAGGTTCAAAAAAAGCTCAAAGAAATGCTTTTGGTCCTCGCGCGAGAGTCTGAGGGCCACGCGAAGATTTTTAATGACATGACCCGAAAAATCCAGGAATCCCCACAAGATGTTTACTAAAGACGATTACGCCGCATACTTCGACCAGATCGCCCGGATTGAAAGAAAAATGATCTATGGGGTTTATGACCTGAAGGAAGAGATCAAGGATCCTGGGACTTCGCGCGTATTACAAAAGATCGGAGATGATGAAGTCCGGCATTATGGTTATGTCCTGAAAATGCTGAAGACGATCGGAGAGCAAAGGCCTTTCGAAATGCGGTGCGAATCCCGGGAATATTGCTTGGGACGGGTTCGTTTTAAACAGCCGCAAGGCTTTCCTGGGAAGGTGCTTAAAGCCTGTTGTGTCAATTGGTCAAAAAAAGGGATTTGCCTGGAAAGCGCAGCGAATTTTTCTCCAGAAACAATGTGTGAAATGGAGATTCATTTGTTTGACAAAGCGGAAAGTGTCTCTTGCCGGGGGAGGGTTGTTTGGAGCAAGGAAGTTGAACCGGGCTTTTATATTAGCGGGATCGTTTTTAGTGTTGCGTCAGGCTCTTAAGAGGGGGTGTTGTATTTTTATTCAAAGAAGTTATCTGAGGAAATGACTTATGTTGATCCGTCAGCTTAAGGATTGCCCGGAATTCATCGCGGGGGATGCGTGTCATCTTCGCGAGCTTCTCAACGCGAGAACTGACAAGCGAGCCTATCGCTACAGCCTGGCGCATGCGGCCGTGAAGGCGGGTGAGAAAACAAAACCTCACGCGCTTAAAACCTCGGAAGTTTATTACATCCTGGACGGCTGCGGGAGGATGCATGTCGGAGAAGAATCGGCGGAAGTTGCAGCCGGCTGCGTGATCGATATTCCTCCTCAGGCGATCCAATGGATCGAAAATACCGGAAAGAACGATCTGGTCTTTCTCTGCATTGTGGACCCTGCCTGGCGCCCGGAGGATGAGGCGATCTCAAAATAAAGCGCTTTTTTAAATAAAGTTTCTGGATATTTCCTAATTCAGATATAATCCTCCTCTAACCTAAGGACTTTCTTATGTATCCCATTCTTGAAAAGAAAAAGTTGAATAATAATGTCGAAGAAATGGTCATTTTGGCGCCGTATGTCGCGCGCCATTGTGAGCCGGGCCAGTTCATCATTCTCCGGGTTGATGACGAAGGGGAGCGGATCCCTCTGACGATCGCGGAATACGACCGCAAAAAAGGTTCTGTTTCGATTATCTATCAAGTAGCCGGTTTTACCACGCAGAAGCTCAGCGAGAAAAAAGTCGGAGAAGGCCTTTCGGATTTTGTGGGGCCTTTGGGCCAGCCGACGGAACTGCATCCTCTCAAGCGCGTGATCGGGATCGGGGGCGGGGTCGGCGCGGCGCCGCTATATCCCCAGCTTAAAAAATTGAGTGAAATGGGAACCTCCGTCGATGTAATCCTCGGCGCGCGCAGCAAGGATTTCATCATCCTCGAAGAAAAATTCTCCAAATTCTGTAAAAATGTTTTCGTCACGACCGATGACGGCAGCTATGGGGCCAAGGGACTTGTCACCGAGAAATTGAAACAGCTTGTCGAAGCGGGCGAGAAATATGACGAGGTCATCGCGATCGGGCCTGTGATCATGATGAAGTTCGTCAGCCTTCTCACCAAACCGTGGGGCCTCAAGACCAATGTATCTCTCAATCCTATTATGGTGGATGGGACCGGGATGTGCGGGGGATGCCGTGTCACGGTCGGCGGGCAAACCAAATTCGCCTGTGTGGACGGGCCGGATTTTGACGGTCATCAAGTGGATTATGACGAATTGATGCGCCGGCAAAGCATGTACAAGACCGAAGAGGCCCATTCCTGCAAGATCGGATTGGGGAAGGGTTCCTGAGATGCCGCCCAAGTCTTTATTTCTTTTTATTGATGGCGACTTGGACTGTCATGATAACCCGTTTATTTCTTAATTAAGGAGAATCATGGCGCCCAATATGAGCCCCAAGAAAGTCCCCATTCCGGAGCAAAAGCCCGAGGAGAGGATCAAGAATTTCAAGGAAGTCGCGCTCGGCTACACCGCCGAGCAGGCCAAAGAGGAAGCCCTCCGCTGTCTTCAATGTAAGACGCGTCCCTGCGTCGAAGGTTGTCCCGTCAATGTCAAGATCCCCGAATTTATCAAAAAGATCGCGGAAGGGGATTTTGACGAAGCCTCCCGGGTCCTCGCGAGCGAAAATTGTCTTCCCGCGGTTTGCGGCCGCGTGTGCCCTCAGGAAACGCAATGTGAAGCGCTTTGTGTGCGCGGTAAAAAGGGAGAGCCGGTGGCGATCGGCCGGTTGGAGCGCTTTGCGGCGGATCATGCCATGGAACACCTGCCTCAGCAGGTCCCTGAGATCAAAAAGAACGGGATCAAGATCGCGATCGCCGGAGGCGGACCGGCCGGGCTAACCTGTGCCGGAGAGCTTGCGCGCATGGGCTACGATGTAACTATTTTTGAAGCGCTTCACGCCTTGGGCGGGGTTTTGATGTACGGGATCCCGGAATTCCGGTTGCCGAAAAAATTGGTCGCCCAAGAGATCAAGAACGCCCTGAACCTCGGCGTCAAAATCGAGAAAAATGTGATCATCGGGAAATCGATCAAGGTGGACGAACTTTTCCAGGAAGGATTCAAGGCCGTCTTTATCGGGTGCGGCGCCGGGCTTCCCTCCTTCATGAAGATCGAAGGCGAAAATCTGAACGGCGTTTATTCCGCCAATGAGTTCCTGACGCGCGCCAATCTTATGAAGGCTTATGATTTTCCGAATTCCCCTACGCCGGTCAAGATCGGAAAAAGGGTCGCGGTGGTCGGCGGCGGGAATGTCGCTATGGACGCGGCGCGCACCGCCAAACGGCTTGGTGCCGATGAGGTTTATATTGTCTACCGCCGCAGTGAAGCTGAACTTCCGGCTCGCGCGGAGGAAGTCCATCACGCGAAAGAAGAAGGAATCATTTTTCAGCTTCTCCGTAATCCCGTCAAAGTTCTTGGCAAAGATGGCTGGGTCACAGGGCTGGAATGCGTGGAGATGGAGCTGGGAGAGCCCGATGAATCCGGCCGGCGCAGGCCCGTGGTCAAGAAAGGAAGCAATTTCGAATTTCCGGTCGAGACGGTCATTATCGCCATCGGCGGGACCCCGAATCC
The DNA here is from genome assembly GCA_964524195.1 of uncultured bacterium. Classification (GTDB taxonomy): domain Bacteria; phylum Omnitrophota; class Omnitrophia; order Omnitrophales; family Aquincolibacteriaceae; genus Aquincolibacterium. Next base: position 9,757 of record CAZGCC010000016.1, read on the forward strand.
TTTGATCCGTCAGACGACGCCGGGGCTTGAAGTGCAAAAATGGGGAGGGATCGTTGTGGAAGAATCCACGATGAAGACCTCCAAAGAAGGCGTCTACGCCGGCGGCGATATTGTGACCGGCGCTGCGACCGTGATCCTCGCAATGGGGGCCGGTAAAAAAGCCGCCCGCGCGATCCACGAAGCCCTGCAGAAAAATCCCGTCGGCACTTCCCGCTAACGGCTTCGCGGTTCCGTCGAAGCGGTTGACTTTTGAACGGAAAAGGCTAGGATAGTCGCCGAATCATTCCAGTTTTCACAATTTTTTATTTTTGTCAGGAAAATCCATGAGCCTCGAAAGGTCCAAGACTCCCGAGTCTGCCGCGCCTCAAGGCCCCGCTTCCTGTTGTGCCTGCGAGCCTTCCGAAGAAGAGATGCTCCGAAGTCTGGATGTCGTGATCGATGGCTTTGAAAAAACCGACGGCGCTCTGATCCCGATCCTCCAGACCGCTCAAAATCTTTTCGGGTATCTTCCCAAACCCGTTCTCAAACACATCAGTCTCCGTCTCAAAATTCCGTATAGTGAAGTGACCGGGGTCGTCTCGTTTTATTCCTTTTTCTCTACCGTTCCGCGTGGGAAACATGTGGTGCGTGTGTGTCTCGGGACAGCCTGTTATGTCCGCGGCGGCAAGGAAGTGCTGGAAGCGTTCAAAAAAAATCTCAAGATCAATGTCGGCGAGACTACGCCGGACCGGATGTTCTCGCTTGAGGTCGGCCGATGTTTTGGGGCTTGTGGGCTGGCGCCGGTCGCGATGATCGATGGGGATGTCCATCAACGCGTGAAGTCGGCCAAGATCCGCGAGATCATCAGCCAGTACCAGCATGAAGGCGAAGATGTAAAGGAAGCGAAGTGATGAACAAAATCCCCTCCAAGATCCAGTCGCTTCAGGACCTCCAAAAATTCAAGAAAGCCGTTCTGGATGAAAAGAAAAAGAACGCCTCCCGGAAACAGATCCTTCTTTGCGCCGGCGCAGGGTGCATTGCCTCGGGATCGCTTCGGTTGAAGAAAGCTCTTGAGCTCAAGATCGCGGAAGAGAAGCTCGATGTGGAGGTTGTAGAGACTGGATGCCTCGGACCTTGCGCTCAAGGTCCTGTGATCGTGGTGAATCCCGGCCAAACTTTCTATGAAGATCTGAAGGTGGAGGATGCCGCGGATATCGTTAACGAACATTTGCGCAAGGGGAAACCCGTGGAGCGGCTTCTCCCGCGTGACGCCAAAAACAACGAGCCCGTTTTAAAACAGGGCGATATGGATTTTTTCCAGAAGCAGACCAAGATCGTGCTCCGCAATTGCGGGCGGATCGACCCTCTGAAGATCGGGGATTATATCGCGGAAGAAGGGTATCAGGCGCTCGCCAAGGCGCTGACCTCGATGAAACCCGAAGAGGTGATCGATCAGGTCAAGAAGTCCGGCCTTCGCGGCCGCGGCGGAGCGGGTTTTTCGACCGGGATGAAATGGGAATTCACCCGTAAAGCCCCGGGCGATGTCAAATATGCGATCTGCAATGCCGACGAAGGCGATCCGGGCGCTTTTATGGACCGGAGCGTTCTTGAAGGCGATCCCCACAGCGTGATCGAAGGAATGATCATTGCCGCCTACGCGATCGGCGCTTCCCGAGGGTTTGTGTATGTCCGCGCCGAATATCCTCTCGCCGTTTCCCGCCTCACGAAAGCCATCGAGCACGCCAAAAATGCGGGGCTTCTCGGAGAAAATATCCTGGGCACCGGTTTTCATTTTGATCTTGAGATCCGGATGGGCTCCGGGGCGTTTGTCTGCGGTGAAGAGACCGCGCTTATGAATTCCATCGAAGGGAAACGAGGCGAACCCCGTCCACGGCCTCCGTTCCCGGCCCAAAAGGGTTTATGGGATAAGCCCAGTCTTCTTAATAATGTGGAAACTTATGCGAATATCCCTGCCATCCTGCTCAAGGGCGCCGAGTGGTACGCGACGATGGGTACCGGGCCGAGCAAAGGCACGAAGGTTTTTGCGCTGGCGGGAGCGGTCCGTAATACCGGTCTTGTCGAAGTTCCGATCGGGACGCCGCTTGGAGAACTTATTTATGATATCGGCGGCGGGATCAAGGGCGGCAAGAAATACAAAGCCGCGCAGATCGGTGGTCCTTCCGGAGGATGTATCCCCAAAGAATTCCTGAATGTGCCGCTCGATTACAAGTCGTTGGAAGAGCTCGGCGCGATCATGGGATCCGGCGGCCTCATCGTGATGGATGAAGATTCCTGCATGGTGGATGTCGCGAGATTTTTTCTGGAATTCGTCCAGGAAGAGTCCTGCGGGAAGTGTGTTCCATGCCGTGTCGGGACTAAACGAATGCTTGAGATCCTGGAACGGATCTGCTGCGGTCAGGGAGAAGAGGGTGATGTCGAGAAATTGATCCGCTTGGGTCTGCAGATCAAGGAAACTTCGCTTTGCGGACTTGGGCAGACAGCCCCGAACCCCGTTCTTTCGACTATCCGGCATTTCCGCAAGGAATACGACCAGCATATTCGCGAGAAACATTGCGAGGCTGGCGTTTGTCCTTCGCTGGTCCGCGCGCCGTGTGAAAGCGCGTGCCCCGCGGGAGTGGATGTCCCGGGTTTTGTGTCGCTTGTGGGCGAAAAAAGATATGTCGAGGCTCTCAAGCTTCATCGTGAAAGGAATCCCTTCGCGGCGGTGTGCGCGCGCGTTTGTTTTCATACCTGCGAAGAAAAATGTCGTCGCGCGTCCTTGGATGATTCTGTTTCGATCCGCGGGATCAAGCGGTTCATGGTGGACCAGGAAGTCGTTATTCAGATCCCCGAGGTCCGTCATAACGAACAGAACGCGAACCGCAAGATCGCGATCATCGGGGCCGGGCCTGCCGGCCTTTCCTGCGCCTATTTTCTGGCTCGTTTGGGTTATCGGCCCACTGTGTTTGAATCAGAACCCCGGCCGGGGGGCATGCTGGTACAAACGATCCCGGCCTACCGGCTTCCGCGCGAGACTTTGGCGCGCGAGATCCGGATGATCGAACAACTGGGGGTTACGATCGAGACCAACAAATCCCTCGGAAAGGATTTCCAGCTGCAAGATCTCCGGGATAAAAAGTATGATGCTATTTTTATCGGGATCGGGGCGCCGGGATCGTTTGGTCTCGGGGTTGAGGGTGAGGATGCCGGGGGTGTGGTCATGGCCGTTCCTTTCCTTAAAGAATATAACATCCGAGGATCTGTTCCCGTCGGAAAGCAAGTGATCGTAGTCGGGGGCGGGAATGCCGCCATCGATGCCGCCCGGACGGCGCTCCGGTTGGGGGCAAAATCCGTAACGGTTCTTTATCGCCGCAGTCAGGAAGAAATGCCCGCTTATGCAGAAGAAGTTCGCGAGGCCATCTACGAAGGGATCAAGCTACTTCAGCTCACACATCCGACCGAGATCCTGAAGACCGGGGAAGGAAAGGTTTCCGGGGTGAAGTGCATGACCATGAAGCTCGGGGACTATGACCGGACAGGCCGCCGGCGGCCAACCGCGGATGATGCAAACCAGTTTACGCTCGAAGCGGATCAGGTGATCGTGGCGATCGGACAGACGCTCAATCCTGGGAAGCTTTTTGAGCTCAGGGATGGCGAAATGAAGCTGACCCAGAGCAATTTTATTTATGCGGATCCCGTAACCGGACAAACTTCGGTCCCCGGTATTTTTGCGGGAGGGGACGCGGCGACCGGACCTTGGTCCGTGGTCGCGGCGATCGGGGCCGGCGAGAGGGCCGCGGTAGGGATCGATCTCGCCTTGACGGGAGAAGAACACGCTTTCTGGCGCGAAGAAAAGATCGTGGATACCGATTTTGATCCAGATGTGGATCCGGTGCCTTATCCCCGTGAGCCGGTGCGTTCGATCCCGGTTGAGAAGCGGAAATATAATTTTGACGAAGTGGAGCTTTCCTGGAACGAGAATGTAGCGCAACGGCAGGCCAAGCGATGTCTTCGCTGCGATTACGGGAAAACGGTTGTGCGCAAAGGATGTAAATAATGCCAAAAGTTCTTGTGAATAATCATGAAGTTGAAGTAAAGCCAGGTGCCACCATTCTGGAAGCGGCCAAGGCGATCGGGGTCAAGATCCCGACGCTTTGCTTTCTGGAAGGAAAAGCGCCGCTTGGGGCCTGCCGGGTTTGCATGGTGGAAGTTGAAGGAGCTAAAACGCTGGTGGCTGCCTGCTCGACGCCGGTTGCGGAGGGGATGAAAATCCATACGAATAATAGCAGGGTCCGCGAAGCGCGCCGCACGGTGGTGGAGCTTCTTTTAAGTGAGCACGAGGGGAGTTGCCAGTATTGCGGCCGGAGCAGCGACTGCGAACTCAAGGAGATCGCGTCGCATCTGGGGATCGAAGACATCCACTATAAAGGTGAAAAACCCAAAATTTATCTTGATGACAGCACCCCCGCGCTGACGCGCGATTCCGGGAAATGTATCAAATGCCGTCGATGCGTGACCATTTGCCGGGAGGTGCAGGGAGTGGGAGCTCTTTTTCCGCAAAATCGAGGCTATCAAACCGTGATCGGTCCCGCCTTTGCGATGGATCTCGATAGTGTCGCCTGCGTGCAGTGCGGCCAGTGCGCGGCCATCTGCCCGGTGGGCGCCATCCAGGAAAAGAACGATATCGATAAGGTCTGGGCGGCGCTTGAGGATAAAACCAAGCATGTGGTGGTGCAGACCGCGCCTGCCATCCGCGCCGCGCTTGGAGAGTGCTTCGGTTATCCTCCGGGTACGCTTGTTACAGGGAAAATGATCACGGCGTTGAGACGGCTTGGCTTTCACGCGGTTTTCGACACGAATTTTGCGGCGGATCTGACGATCATGGAAGAGGGGACGGAGCTTCTGACGCGTCTCAAGAAGGCGCTGGTGGATAAAGAGCCGGTGTCTTTGCCGATGTTCACAAGTTGTTCGCCGGGATGGATCAAATTCGCGGAGTATTATTACCCGGAATTTCTGCCGAATCTTTCTACCTGTAAATCACCTCAACAAATGTTTGGGGCTGTTGCCAAAACTTATTATGCCTCGAAGAGAGGTGTGAAACCTGAAGACATGGTTGTGGTGTCGATCATGCCGTGCACGGCCAAAAAATTTGAAGCCAATCGTCCTGAAATGAATTCGAGCGGATTCCAGGATGTGGATTTCGTGCTTACCACCCGCGAGCTCGGTTTTATGATCGAGTCGACCGGGATCGATTTTAAGACCTTGGAAGATGGTGTGATGGATTCACCGCTCGGGGTTTCGACGGGTGCCGCCGATATTTTTGCGAATACCGGAGGTGTGATGGAGGCGGCCCTGAGAACGGTCTATGAGATTGTGACCGGACGAGAATTCCCGGCAGCGGATCTCCGGCTTGGACCCGTGGAAGGCCTGGAAGGCATCAAGGCAGCGTCGCTTGTTATCACCGGGACCGTTCCGGAGTGGAGTTTTCTCGAGAATGTGGAAGTCAAGATCGCCGTGGCGCACGGCCTTGCGAATGCCGCGCAGCTTCTCGATGCTGTGAAGGCTGGCAAGGCCAGTTATCATTTTATTGAGATCATGACCTGCCCCGGAGGCTGCATCGGCGGCGGAGGTCAGCCCCGTTACACCGATGATGCTGTGAGGCTGGCGCGTATCGGCGCGATCTACAAAGAGGATGCAGGAAAAAAACTTCGCAAGTCCCACACCAATCCTCAGGTCAAGGAACTTTACGATGAGTTCTTGAAAAAACCGCTTGGCGAGAAATCCCACCATTTGCTTCACACCCATTATCGCGAACGCGACAAAGTTTAACGCGGTTTTTAATAATTTTGTTGCGCGGCTCCGGTTTTTTTGATAATATTTCAATCGTTCGGTTTTTCACGAATGCGCTATGAAAAAATTCCCTCGAAAGATCATCACAAGGGTTCTTCTCTATATACGGACCCTCGAAAGCTTGGTCAAGGAAAAGCGTTACTTGGTTTCTTCGAAGCAGCTTTCCGAGATTACGGGGCTTTCGGATGTCAAGATCCGGAAGGATATTTCGAATTTCAAGACGGTCGGCAAGCCGCGGATCGGTTATAAGACCACCGATCTGAAGAAGACGCTCGAGAATTATCTGCTTCAGGACAGTGTGGTAAACCTCGTGCTCTTTGGGGTGGGGAACCTGGGCTCGGCTTTTTTGAGGTATTCGGGATTCCGCCGGGAAAAAGTGAAGCTTGTCGCGGCTTTTGATGTTTCGCGGCATAAGGTCGGAAAGAAGATCGACGGGGTCCGGATCTATCCGGTGGAGCGGGCGCCCGAGATCATCAAGCGGTGTCATGCCGACATCGGGATCATCGCGACGCCCAAAGAACATGCTCAGGAAGTCGCGGATTATATGGTATTATCGGGTCTGCATCGGATCGTGAATTTTGCTCCTTGCTCGATCAGTGTTCCTGCGAAGGTGCAAGTCCGGAATATGGATTTTACTATTGAGTTTTTGTCGCTTTTTTGCGATTCGCCCAAATAGAGCCTGAAAAAATTCGGGAGGATGCCATGGAATATGACGCGCAAAAGATGCTGAGCCAGTTCAATGAAGCAATGGTGGATATCCGTAAAGCCGTGCCCCAGGAATACGAAGCCTTCATGAAGGAAAAAGAGGCGATCCTGGCTTCCGGAAAGATCCCTGAAAAGACCAAGTGGCTGCTTTTGTTGGTGGCCAGCACGACCCAGAAATGTCCGGTTTGTATACCGCGGGCGGTCCGTCATTGCCTGGATGCAGGATGGACAAAAGAAGAAATGCTTGAGGCTTGCATGGTGGCCGTGCTGGTCGGCGGCTCCAGTGCGATGACCTATGTGACGCTGGTGGATAAAGCCATCGGACAAATGAAAAATTAGAACGAGAGTCTGCTGAAGAGGGAGCTTTTGAATGGATAAAGAACTTTTGGTGCGAGAGGTAAAGGAGATCGCGGATGCCTGGAAGGACAAGGAAGGCAACCTGATCATGGTGCTTCACCAGATCCAGAACCGGTACGGTTATGTTCCGCGCGAGGTTTCGCTCGTGCTTTCCGAGATCCTGGATGTTCCCCTCGCGCGCATTTATGAAGTGATCACCTTCTATCATTTTTTTCGCTTAACACCTCCCGGAAAATACACAATTTCCGTTTGCATGGGAACGGCCTGCTATCTCAAAGGTGGCGCTGAACTGGTTGCGGAGCTGGAACACCTTCTC
>CAZGCC010000016.1:16973-22276 GCA_964524195.1 uncultured bacterium
AGAGACGACCAAGGACGGACAGTTGCATCTCGAAGTGGTCCGCTGCCTGGGATGCTGCGGCTTGGCGCCGGTGCTGAAGATCCAGGATAAGATTTACGGTGGCGTTAAGAAAAAAGAAATAGGGGATATTATCGCCCATTATTCCGAAGAAGCCGAAGCGAAAGTGACCGCTTGAGCGCGGAGGGGAAAGGATCTATGGGGAAATTAACCAGAGAAGATCTTCTGAAGATCAAAGAGCAGAAGTCGGGGAACGAAAAAAACTGGATCAAGGTGGGATTTTCAAGCTGCGGGATCGCTGCCGGAGCGCAAGAGATCTACGATGTGCTTTGTGAGGAAGTGCGTAAACACAACGCCGACATTGAAGTCAAAAAGTGCGGTTGTGTCGGAATGTGTTCCGCGGAGCCCCTCGTGGAGGTTTTCGTGAAGGGGCTTCCGCAAGTCTTTTACGGCAAGGTCGACAAAGAGACCGCGATTAAGATCGTCGAAAAGCATGTGGGCGCCAAGATGCTTGTGAACGATCGCATTTATGATATGAAAATTAATTGACAGGCAGGGAGACCATGGGAAAGACAGTATTCATCAAGGACACGACGCTCGGAGCCAAGGACAGAACACGCGACATTTACGGCGTCCTGCTCGGGATCTTGCGCGAGAAGGGTCTCGAGAACAATGTCCAGATCGTTCGCGTGGCGGATATCGGGATCTACGGCCAAGGTGTGGTGATCCGCGTGCTTCCCGAGAATTTTCTTTATGCGGAAGTCGAGGAAGGGGATATTGCCGGCATTGTGGAACAGAGCCTTATTGCCGGGAAACCTTTTAAAGGAAAACAGATCGCCGAAAACTCCATACAGTTAAGGATCGTGCTCCGCAATTGCGGTGTGATCGATCCAGAAAGTATCGAGGACTATATTGTTCGCGATGGCTATCAGGCATTGGCAAAAGTTTTAAGCGATAAGCCGGAAAAGGTCATCGAAGAAATGAAGGTCAGTGGGCTGCGCGGTCGCGGCGGCGCTGGATTCCCGACAGGCCTGAAGTGGGAATTTACCCGCAAGAGCCCCGGAGACAAGAAATACATCATTTGTAATGGCGATGAAGGAGATCCCGGGGCTTATATGGACCGGAGCGTTCTTGAAGGTGATCCGCACTCGGTGATCGAGGGGATGATCATCGGTGGATACGCGATCGGGGCTTCGAAAGGATACTTCTACATCCGCGCGGAGTATCCAGTGGCGATCGAGCGAATTGAAAAGGCCATCAAGCAATGCTACGAAAAAGGACTTTTGGGAAAAAGTATTCTTGGGTCCTCTTTCGATTTTGATGTGGAGATCCGCTTGGGCGCCGGCGCGTTTGTTTGTGGGGAAGAAACGGCTCTCATTGCTTCGATCGAAGGTAAGCGCGGCTATCCAAGCCCGCGGCCTCCATTCCCGTCCGTCAAAGGGCTCTGGGGAAAACCCACCTGCATTAACAATGTTGAGACCCTCGCGAATATTCCCGTGATCCTCTCCAAGGGAGGGGCCTGGTTTTCCAAGATCGGCACGGAAACCTCCAAGGGAACCAAAGTTTTTGCGGTCACGGGCAAAGTCAGGAATTCGGGATTGGTGGAAGTTCCGATGGGGACCCCGATCGAGGATGTCGTTTACAGGATCTGCGGCGGTGCCATGGCTGGGAAAACCGTCAAAGCGATTCAGACGGGCGGTCCTTCGGGCGGCGTCATCCCGAAAGAATTTTTCCAAACCAAAGTGGATTATGAAAGTTTGCAAAAGATGGGCTCCATCATGGGGTCCGGCGGGATGATCGTCATGGACGAAGATGACTGCATGGCGGATATCGCAAAATTTTATCTCGGATTCTGCGTGGATGAATCCTGCGGGAAATGCGCCCCCTGCCGCATCGGCGGGACGCAGATGTTAAGGCTTCTGACGAAGGTGACAGATGGGGAAGGCACTCAGAAAGATCTCGAGCAGCTTGAGCAGATCTCTTTTGCCATGCAGAAGGCATCTCTTTGCGGTCTCGGGCAGACGGCTCCGAACCCGGTGCTTTCGACCCTGAAATATTACCGGGCCGAATATGACGCGCATGTAAATAAAAAGAAATGCCCGGCCTGCAAATGCGCCAAGTTGATCCGTTTCCTGATCCTGAGCGAAAAATGCGTCAAATGCGGCATGTGCTTTAAGGCCTGTCCGGTGGGCGCCATTTCGGGGAATCGTGAAAGCGGTTATCTGATCGATCAGACGAAGTGCACGCGATGTGGCCAGTGCTTTGAGGTTTGCAAGCCCCGCGCGATAAGTCGCAGCTGATATTCTACAAGTCTTTATACGAGCGAAGGAGAAGTTTTATGGTGAATGCGGTCATTAACGGATTGAAGGTTCAGGTCCCAGAAAAAACGACGATCCTGGACGCGGCCAAGAAGGCCCAGATCAAGATTCCGACGCTTTGCAAACATCCGGACGCCTATCTCCATGCTTCCGGCGCCTGCGGGATCTGTCTTGTGAGGGTCAAGGGAACCAAGAAAATGCTCCGCGCCTGTTGCACGCCTCTTGAAGAGGGAATGGACATCATCACGCATGACCCCGAGATCGTCGCGATCCGCCGCACCGTGGTCGAGCTGATCCTTTCCAACCATCCCAACGAATGTCTGACCTGTGGCAGGAACAATAATTGCGAGCTTCAGTCTCTCATGGCGGATTTCGGGATCCGCGAGGAATTCTATGAAAAAATGGTGAAGGATATTCCCAAGGATGATTCGACCGGCAATATCGTTCTCGAGCCCCGGAAATGTATCAACTGCGGCCGCTGCGTCGATGTCTGTCAAAATGTCCAGGATGTATGGGCGTTGACTTTTCTCCAGCGGGGTTTTAACACAAGAATGGCTCCTGCAGGCGACATCAGTCTCGCGGATTCGCCCTGCGTTCGTTGCGGTCAATGCGCCGCACATTGTCCAACAGGCGCGATCTTTGAAAAGGACGATTCAGTGCTCGCATGGAAAGCGCTTCGCGATCCGGAACAGTATTGCGTGGTTCAGATCGCGCCTGCGACCCGCGTCGCGCTCGGAGAGGCTTTTGGTTTCCCGATCGGCACCAATGTGACCAAGAAAATGTACGCGGCTCTTCGCCGTATGGGTTTTAAGGCGATCTTCGATACGAATTTTGCCGCCGATGTTACGATCATGGAAGAAGCCAGCGAATTTATCGAGCGGTTCGTTCACAAGAAAGGTCCGTTGCCGCTCATCACGACCTGCTGCCCCTCTTGGGTGGATTTTATGGAGAAATTCCACTCGGATATGATCCCGCACTTCTCCTCGGCGAAATCGCCCCATGAAATGATGGGGGTTCTGGTAAAGACCTACTACGCGGAAAAGAACAAGATCGACCCCGCGAAGCTCAAAGTGATCTCCGTGATGCCGTGTACGGCCAAGAAATTCGAGATCTCGCGCAGTCATGATATGTCGGCCTCCGGATTCCAGGATGTGGATGTGGTGCTCACGACCCGCGAACTGGCCCGCATGATCAAACAAGCCGGCATTGATTTCGCGAATCTTCCGGATGAGGAATGCGACCATATTCTGGGCGATTACAGCGGCGCAGGAACGATCTTTGGGGCGACGGGCGGTGTGATGGAAGCCGCGCTTCGTACAGCTTATTCTTTTGCGACCGGTAAAAAACTTCCCAAGGTGGAATTCGAGAATGTCCGCGGTCTTAAAGGAGTGAAAGAGACCTCAGTCAATATCGAAGGCACCGAAGTCAAGATCGCGGTCGCGCATGGTCTTGCGAATGTGGAGTATGTCCTGGCTGAGATCCGTAAGGCCCAGAAAGAAGGCAAGCCTCTCCCGTATCACTTTGTCGAGGTGATGGCTTGTCCGGGCGGCTGTGTCGGCGGCGGCGGACAACCTTATGGCGTGACCGACGAACTTCGCATTGCCCGGTCCAAAGGCCTTTATTCGGATGATGAGGCGCAGACGGTTCGTTGCTCCCACGAAAATCCGTATGTGCAGCAGCTTTACAAGGAATTCCTGGGCAAGCCTTTAAGCGAGAAGGCCCATCATTTGCTTCACACCAAGTATCAACCGCTTCCGGTCTACAGGCGTTAAAAAATACTTGAGATCTCAAGATTGAAATTTGAGATCTGAAGAGTTCCTGACGAAGAGGCCCCGTGGGGGCTGAAGCTAAGGGAAAGAAAATTTAAAAAAGTTTTCTCATCCCAGCTTACTTTCCAGGAAGCCGGGATTTTTTTTGCCCGCGCATAATTTGCGCGGGACAAATCCGCCGTGCGATGCAGCGGGTTTTAAACCGATGGAGAACAGGAGAAAAAAGTGGATAAAAGGCTTGGCTTTGTTGGAATCATCGTCGACGACAGAAAAAAAGCGGCGCATCAGGTGAACGACCTTCTCTCGGAGTACGGAGAAATGATCGTGGCGCGCGTGGGTCTTCCTTACCGGGAAAGAAAATGCTCTGTCATCACACTGATCGTGGATGCGACAACGGATCAACTCGGGGCGCTCACGGGAAAGCTCGGCGCTCTGGAAGGTGTCTCCGTGAAATCCGCGCTTACGAAAAACTAGAACAAAGGGTCAGGTCCTTCCGCAGAGAAGGAGCCAGACCCCAAGAGAGGACCTATGCAAAATACACCTAAGAGTTTAAGGCTCCAGATCGGGATCTTTGGACGCACCAATGTCGGGAAGTCGAGTTTTCTTAACATGGTGGCGGGACAGGATGTGGCGATCACTTCTCCGGTCCCCGGCACGACCACGGATGTGGTGGAGAAAGTGATGGAGCTTTTGCCGGTGGGGCCGGTGGTTTTTCTTGATACCGGAGGTATGGACGACGCGTCTGTTCTGGGCACTAAACGGATTGAACGGACGAAGAAGGTTTTTGACCGGGCTGATGTGATCGTGCTGATTCTTGAACCCGACCATTGGGCAAAATGTGAAGAAGATGTCTTCAACGAAGCAGCGAAGCGGCAGATCCCGGTTATTCTTGTTGTGAACAAATACGACCTTAAGATCCCGGGTCCCGGGTTCCTGGAGCGGCTTGAAAAAAAGACCAAAAGAATCCTGATCTGCGCCAGTACAAACCCACTGAACCGTAACAGCGCGGTGGACCTGCTGAAGCAGTATCTGCTTGAGGTCTGTCCGGAAGATTTCCTGACCGCGCCCGCAATGCTCGGGGATATCATGCCGAAAGGCGGTCTCGCGATCCTGATCATCCCGATCGACTTTGAAGCTCCGAAGGGAAGGATTATCCTTCCGCAGGTTCAGGCGATTCGCGATGCTCTGGACCATGATTCCATGACGCTTGTGGTGAAGG
>CAZGCC010000016.1:22313-24520 GCA_964524195.1 uncultured bacterium
AGCAACACCCGAAGCCGACCAACCGAAGACCACCAAAGCCCAGGCGATCCGCGATGCGCTGGACCATGATTCGATGACGCTTGTGGTGAAGGAGAGCGAATATAAGGCGGCCTTGGGAAAACTGAAAGCGCCACCCGATCTTGTGGTTTGCGATTCCCAGGTGGTGGACCGGATGGTGGCGGAAACCCCTGAAGGGGTGAAATGCACGACCTTTTCGATCCTTTTATCACGGCTCAAAGCCGACATTGCCGCGATGACAAAAGGTGCGCTTGCGATCGAGGGGCTGAAAGCGGGGGATAAGATCCTGATTGCGGAGTCTTGCAGTCATCACGCCATTGACGGAGATATCGGCCGCATCAAGATCCCGAAATGGATCCAAAAGTATCTTGGTCATCCGGTCGAGATCGCCGTTTGCGCGGGGCGTGATTTTCCGGAGGATCTTAAAAACTATAAACTGATCATCCAATGCGGGTCTTGCATGCTGACCCGTCGCGAGACACTTGCCCGGATCCAGCGCGCGAAGCGGGAAGGTATTCCCATTACCAACTACGGGCTTTGCATTTCTTATCTTCAAAAGGTGCTTGAACGAGTGATCGAACCTTTTCCGGACGCGATCGCGGCTTTCCGTGAGAGTCAAGACAAAGCGGGGAGAGTTCTTTCATGACCGCTGAAACTGCCTGGATCGCCCAACGCATCAAACAGGACCAGGTCGACCGCTATCTCGATCAGGGCCGCGATTTTATTGATGACGCCGCGATCTGGAAAAAGATCGAAATAGCTGCGGAGCCGGATGCCACCACTGTCCGCGCCATTCTCGCGCGCTCACTTGCCGTTCAGACGCTTGCACCCGAAGAGCTTGCAATACTAATCCGGGTGAAAGATCCGGAGATGCTTCGGGAAATGGAGGCCGTGGCCTTCAGGATCAAAAAACAGGTTTATGACAACCGCATCGTGACTTTCGCGCCGCTTTACATGGGAAATTACTGCGTCAACAATTGCGCCTATTGCGGGTTCAAGCATGAGAACCTCCAGGCCAAGCGCCGCATCCTTTCCATGGATGAGATCCGCCAAGAGACTGAGATGCTGACCGGGAAGATCGGTCACAAACGCATCATAGCGGTCTATGGCGAGCATCCGCTGACCGGGATCGACTATATCCTTGAGAGCATGAAAACGATCTATGGCGTTAAAACACCGACCAAGCATGGTTACGGTAATATCCGCCGCATCAATGTGAACGCCGCGCCGATGTCGATCGAGGAGCTTGTGCGCCTGCGCGACGGCGGGCTTGGGACCTACCAAGTCTTCCAGGAAACTTATCATCATGAGACCTACGCCAAAGTTCATCCGGAAGGGACGCTCAAATCCGATTACCGCTGGCGGCTTTATACGATGCACCGCGCCATGGAAGCGGGGATCGACGATGTCGGGATCGGGGTGCTCTTCGGGCTCTACGATTGGCGCTTCGAGTTGATGGCGCTTCTTTATCACGCGATCGAGTTGGAGGCCAGGATGGGGATCGGGCCGCACACGGTTTCATTCCCGCGCATGGAACCCGCGCTGGGCTCCGATTATGCTGTCCATTCGCCCTATAGAGTTTCCGACGAGGATTTCAGGAAGATCATTATGCTGATCCGTCTCGCGATCCCGTACACCGGGATGATCATCACGGCACGGGAAACCGCCCAGATGCGCCGCGATGCGATCGGACTCGGGATCACCCAGACCGATGCCTCCACCAAGATCGGGATCGGAGCTTACAGCGAATCGGGAAATGGCCAGGAATCCGAGCGCCAGCAATTCATACTGGGTGACACGCGAGGCTTGGACGAATTGGTCAAGGATTTCGCGGAAATGGGACATATCACATCCTTTTGCACCGCGGGATACCGCTGTGGCCGGACAGGCAAATGCATCATGGATCTTCTCCGGAGTGGCCAAGAGGGGAAGTTTTGTAAGCTGAACGCGGTGCTGACATTCCAGGAATGGCTGGATGATTTTGCCACTCCCGCGACGCGCGAAGCCGGGCTCCGGGTCCTCGAAAAAGAACTCGAAGAGATCAAAACAAAGAATCCTCAGGGGTTTCCGGTTTTCCACCAATTCCTTGAACGCGTCCGCAAAGGCGAAAGAGATCTTTTTTTGTAATGCGGAGTACGGTGTATGACGCGCGACCCATCCAACCTCCGAGGTTGGATGGGTGTTTGCTC
>CAZGCC010000017.1:0-8448 GCA_964524195.1 uncultured bacterium
CGGCGAATCTTCGGTCGCAAGCGGAGTACGCCGCATTGAAGCCGTGACCGGCATCGAAGCCCTGGCTTATGTGCGGAATTTACAGGATCAGTTCTCGGCAATATCCAAGACCCTGAAGGTGGGGATCTCGGATATCCCCGCCCGTATCGCCAAGTTGATGGAAAATGTCAAAGCCCAGAAGAAAAACGAAGCGAAGACTTCTTCGAGCGCAACGGATATCAAAACGCTGTTGGAAGGCACTGTCAAAAAGGGAGCTTACCAGATCCTTGTCTGTCAGATCGAAAACGCCAGCATTGCCGCGCTCCGGGACCTGTCCAACCGTCTCCGCGAGCAGGCTCAGAAACTCGTTTATCTGGTCGCAGCTTCGCAGGAAGGCCGCCTCCAGGTCATTTTAGGCCTCAGTGCAGACCAAAAGAAAACCCCCTTGGACATGAAGGCGCTTTTTGATAGGCTATCGGCCCCCCTGAATGCCAGTGGCGGCGGCAAGCCCGATCTTATTCAAGGCGGCGCGTCGGACCAGGGACAATTCGCGGCATCAAAGAAGATGCTTGAAGAGGCGATCGCGGCCTATCTTACGGAAAAAGGAATGTGATCCATGCAAGTCCTCAATTGGGATAAACAGACTCAGAAAAAGATCCGGCGCGATTACGCCACTTTCTTTGATCCCGCGATCTTCAAAAAGGTAAGCCGTATTCTTTCCGAGGTTCGTCAGTCGGGAGACACGGCCCTCCGTCGCTACACCCGGGAGTTCGACGGGATCGATCTGCCGCTCAAACGCCTCGCCGTCACGCAAGGGGATATCAACCGCGCGTTCGAGAAGATCCAGGTCCCGTTCGTCCCGCTTCTCAAGCAGATCACCGAAAATGTCCGTGAATATTACGAGAAAGAGTTAAAAAGATCTTTTGAGATCAACGGCCCGAACGGTGTTCTTCTCGGCAAGCGGTATGAGCCGCTGGACCGGGTCGGGATCTATATTCCGGCAGGCACCGCGCCGCTTGTTTCAACTGTCTATATGACCGTCATCCCCGCCAAAGTCGCTGGCGTGAAACACATCGCCATCGCCACGCCGCCGCGACGGGATACCGGCGATATCGATCCACACATCCTCGCGGTCGCCAATCTTTTGGGAGTTAACGAAATTTATCGTGTGGGAGGCGTTCAGGCCATCGGAGGACTTGCCTTCGGTACCAAAACGATCCCCAAGGTCGATAAGATCGTCGGCCCGGGCAATGCCTATGTCACAGAAGCCAAGCGACAGGTCTATGGCTTTGTGGACATCGATATGGTCGCCGGCCCGAGCGAAGTCGCCATTCTCGCGGACGGAACCGCGAATCCGGACTTCGTCACCTGCGATCTCCTGGCCCAGACCGAGCATCACGGCGGCATGGGTTATCTTGTCACCAATTCAAAAAAACTTGTCGAGATCATGCGCAAGCGCGTGGATTCCGGCCTCATCATCCAGGTCAAATCGATCGCAGAAGGTTGCGAAGTTGTTAATGAGATCGCGGCCGAACACTTGGAGATCATGACCGAAGAACCCGAAAAAGTGGCGAAGTCGGTCCGTCACGCCGGCGCGATCTTCTTGGGGCCTTATTCTCCGACGGTCGTGGGGGATTATATCGCGGGACCCAGCCATGTATTGCCCACGGGCGGCACGGCCCGTTATTTTTCGCCGCTCAGTGCTTCGACCTTTATCAAAAGTTCCCAGATCATCCGCTACACGCCGGAAGCGCTTCTGGCCGCGAAAGAACATGTTCAGAAGCTTACGGACATGGAGGGACTTTTTCTCCACCGTATCTCGCTGGAAGCGCGGCTCATCAAAAAAAATGTCGAAACTGAGAAGGAGTCCAAGGCATGAAAGCTAGAAAGGCTACGGTCAAACGCAAGACTTCGGAAACCGATATCCAGCTCGATCTTACGATCGATGGAAAGGGAAGCGCCAAGATCGATACCCAGATCCCGTTCCTGGATCACATGCTCACGCTTCTTGCAAAACACGGCCTCTTGGACCTGAAGCTCAAAGCGCGCGGGGATCTCGAAGTCGATATCCACCACACGAACGAAGACATCGGGATCGCTCTCGGTCATGCGCTCGCCAAGGCCCTCGACGACAAAAAGGGGATCCGCCGCTACGGTTCCTTTGCAGTTCCGATGGATGAGGCGCTGATCCGCGTGACGCTGGATATTTCCGGACGGCCGTCACTTTTTGTGACCAAAGCCAAAGGCGTTCGTCTTTCCCGTCAGCCGCAGTACACCTTTGACGACGCGGTGGATTTTCTGCGCTCGTTCTGCCAGCACGCGGGCATCAACATGCACATCGGTGTTCTTGCCGGAGAAGATACCCATCACATCATCGAAGGAATGTTCAAAGGGATCGCCAAAACGCTGGACATGGCCACCTGTCTTGATCCCCGCGTTCATGGCATCCCCTCGACCAAGGGAACGCTTTAAAATTTCAAATCTCAAATTTGAGATCTCAGAATGATCGCCATCATTGATTACGGCATGGGGAATCTGCGCAGTGTCTCCAAGGCTTTGGAGCACCTTGGCGCCCGGGTCACCCTGTGCTCAAAGGGAAAAGACCTGGCCCAAGCTCGCAAGGTGATCCTCCCGGGGGTCGGCGCATTCGGTGACGCTATGAAGGAATTAAAGTCCCGTGGATTCATCGCCCCGATCGCGGATTTGATTACCCGCAAAACGAAATTCATGGGGATCTGTCTCGGCCTCCAGCTTCTCTTCGAAAAAAGCGAGGAAAGTCCGGCCATCCCCGGACTCGGCGCCTTCCGGGGCGCGGTCAAAAAATTCCGCTCAAAAGGCGTCAAGATCCCGCACATGGGCTGGAATGATCTCAAGATCCTCAGGAAACATCCGGTCCTTCAGGGGATCGCAACCGGCGATTATTTTTATTTTGTCCACTCGTATTACGGGAAACCCTCCGCGCCCGGATTGACGCTGGCATCCTGCCGGTACGGGCAAGAGGACTTTGCCGCGGTCATCGGGAACGAACACATTTGCGCGACCCAATTCCATCCTGAAAAAAGCCAGGATGCGGGGTTGCGCATTCTCAAGAACTTCATCAAGTGGTGATATGAACCTTTATCCGGCCATCGATATTTTTGAGGGGAAAGTCGTCCGTCTGACCCAGGGAGATTATAATTCCTGCATCGTCTACTCCAAGGATCCGGCCTCTGTCGCCAAAACCTGGGAGCAGGAAGGGGCCCGATGGATCCATGTCGTGGATCTCGAAGGCGCTAAAACGGGGACACTCGCGAACCAGACGGCGCTTTCGGCGATCTGCAGTAGCGTTAAAGCCAAGGTCCAGTTCGGCGGAGGCCTTCGCCGTACCGCCGACATTGAAAAAGTTCTCGCACTGGGCGTCACCCGCGTGGTGCTCGGCACGAAAGCCCTGGATCAGGATTTTCTGACTGAAGTTCTTGTGAAGTTCGGCGACAAGATCGCGGTTGGTCTGGATGTTCGCCGGGACCGCGTCAAAACGGGAGGGTGGATGAAGGACGGGGACATCACTCTCCAGGAAGCGCTGAAGAACTTCGACCGGGCCGGTGTCTCGACCCTGATCTATACCGACATCGAAAAAGACGGCGTCCTTCAAGGGCCAAACTGGGAAAAACTCACCGCTGTGCTCGCAAACACGAACGCGCGCGTCATCCTTTCCGGCGGGATCAGCCAGATCTCGGACATTGAACGGTGCCGCGCGATCCGGGAAAAAAATTTTGAGGGCGTGATCATCGGCAAAGCCCTTTACGATAAACGATTCACGCTGACGGAAGCCGTGCAGATCGCGGCATAAAAGGAGACGGAAAACATGGATCATCTCGCCAGCCTTTGGAATGTGATGCTCACGCAACGCTTTTGGTCCTGGGCCGCGATCGGGATCGTCTATCTGCTGACATTCCTTGTTGTCCGGAGCTTCTTCCTTCGCGGACTCATCAAAGGGGCTCGCGGGCTCAACTCCAAGTGGTATCACGCGATCAAAAAGGTCTACATGAGAAAATGCATCGCCGGCTGGATCCTGTTCCTGGTTTCTTTCATGCTCCTGATCTTTTTCTGGCAAACCGCTGATTTCCGGCAAGCCTCTCTTTATGAGGTCGCCATGGTCTTTCTCATCATTCTAACGGTTCTCTTCGCGATCATGTCGCAGATCATCGCCCTCGGCGCTTCAGCCATCCAGGTTCTCAAAAGTCTCGAGAACAATCAGATGTCACTCTGATCCCGATGTTCGCGCGCCGTATCATCCCATGCCTTGATGTCAGCGAGGGCCGTGTCGTTAAAGGCGTCAAATTCGTCTCGCTGAAAGACGCCGGAGATCCCGTGGCCTGCGCCCAGGCCTATGACAAGCAGCAAGCCGATGAACTGGTCTTTCTCGACATCACGGCTTCTCATGAAAATCGACGCACCATGATCGAGGTCGCCGAGAAAGTGGCCGCTTCGATCTTTATCCCGTTCACCGTCGGGGGAGGCATCAACAAGATCCAGGACATCCGGGAACTCCTCAAGACCGGCTGCGACAAAGTTTCGATCAATACCAGCGCCATCAAAAACCCCAAATTCATTCTGGAGGCCAGCAAACGCTTCGGAAGTCAGTGTATCGTCGTCGCGATCGACGCCAAAAGGGAAGGCAAGAACCGCTGGGGCGTTTACACGCACGGCGGACGACACCCCGCAGGGCTTGACGCTATCGCCTGGGCCAAGCGCGCCGCTAAACTCGGCGCGGGAGAGATCCTCCTCACCAGCATGGACTGCGACGGGACCAAGAATGGTTATGACCTCGAACTCACGCGCCGCATTTCCGAATCGCTTCGTATTCCGGTCATTGCCTCCGGAGGCGTCGGCACCCTCGACCATATCTACGAAGGTTTTACACTCGGGAAAGCCGATGCCTGTCTTGCGGCTTCGATCTTTCATTTTGGGGAGTTCACGATCCCCGAGACAAAGGCCTTTCTTCGCGCCAAAGGCATTCCTGTCCGGAATAAAAATTCAGCATGAAACTTAAAATAAAAAAAACTCTTTCCTCTTCAGCTTGGATCTTTCTGATCTTTCTTATGGGGGGATGTGCCCTCTTCCGTCAAGGGACTCCCGCTCTGAACATTGAAAAGCTGAGCCCTGAAGATATAGGAAAGGTCCAAACGCTCGTCGCCAAACTCGAACCCTTCATCAAGGCCAAGGATGAAAAAGGGGAGCTTCCGGCGTTGACCTTTAAAGAACTGGAATCGCCCCTTGATCCCGAAGAAAAGCGCTTTCTGAAAGCGTTCCGGGAACTTCCCGCCGGGCCGGTCGGAGTCCGGATCCCGTTCCGGGGATTCTCCCAGGGCTACCAAAACCTGATCCGCTTGGAAGGGCAAAAAATCCGGGTCAAAGGCGTGGAAAAAGAAATTCCCCCGCAATTCCTGAGCCCTCATGTCTACGCCGCCTACCAGTTTATGATGCGAGCCATGCAGCGGGACATCGGAAAGAGCCTCTTGGTGGAATCCGCTTACCGGTCAAGCGCTTATCAGCTTTACCTCTTTGTTTATTATCTCAGCAATCACGACTACTCCATCCGCGAAACTGTAAAATGGGTCGCTTTGCCGGGATATAGCGAACATGGAGACCCTGAAAATCTGGCCCTTGATTTCATTAATGTCGAGGGGATCAACGGAGAATACAATACCCCCGAATTCGAGGCCCTGCCGGAATATCAATGGCTTCTCAAGAATGCCGCTCGCTTCGGTTTCGTGCTGTCCTATCCCAAAACTGCGAATACGGGCATCACCTACGAACCGTGGCATTGGCGCTACGACGGCGCTCCCATGCCCCCGCAATCCTGAACTCAAGCCGTAACGGGGTGTATCCACTTGACACATAGTTCATTTGTGGCATACTCGGTGTCACTTCAATAAAGTCGCTCGGCTTTTTGCCGTAACTCTGTTATCCAAGCTCTCTTATCGCGGTTGCTATAAGAGTTATCCAAAGGAGAATACATCAAAATGGAAGATTTCAAATACAACGACCAAGGCCTCATCCCCGCCATTATCCAGGATGCTCGATCGGGAGAAGTCCTGATGCTGGCTTATATGGACAAAGTCGCCGTGGAGCGAACGCTCAAAGAAAAACATACCGTTTTTTATTCAAGGTCCCGCAATAAATACTGGGTCAAAGGCGAAGAATCCGGACACACCCAGGCCGTAATCCAAACACTCACGGACTGCGATAAGGACACGCTCCTGATCCGCGTGAATCAGGAAAAAGGCGGCGCTTGCCACCTGGGCTACCGCACCTGTTTCGTCCATGAACTGAACGAAGGGGGAGCGATCACCCGAATCACGCAGGAAAAAGTCTTCGACCCGGCAAAGATCTATAAAAAATGATCACCCCCGACTTCGCATCGTTCAAGAAACTGGCCCGCAAAGGGAACATCGTTGCCCTGGCCAAGACTTTTCCCGCGGACCTTGAAACGCCGGTCTCAAGCTTCCTGAAGATCAGTCAAAAGGCGCGCCACGCATTCCTTCTGGAATCCGCCGAGCAGGAAGAAAAGATCGGCCGCTTTTCATTCCTCGGGATCGAACCCGCCGCCGTTTACGAATCCTCTGAAACAAATGTCGCGATCACGGCAGGCGGGAAGAAAAAGGTCCTGAAGAATATTCGTCTCCTGGATGTCCTCGAGTCGGAACTGGCCACGCGCAAGCTCGCCAATCCTGAAACCTTCCCGGGGTTCCGCGGCGGCTTTGTGGGCTATTTTTCCTACGAGAATGTCCGTGATTTCGAGACGATCCGCCTTTCCAGGAAAAAGGGGATCGGGTTCCCGCTCGGCATTTTCTTTCGTGTTGAAGATTTCCTCGTCTTCGATCATTTCCGGAAAACCCTTTCGGTCGTAATCCTTGTCGATCTTAAAAGATCCGCGACCGCAGAAACCGCTTACAAGAACGCCTTGAAACAAATGGAGAAATATAAAAAGCTTCTTCGCAAACCTTTGCGTTTGCCCGCAGCCCCCAGGATCGCGTCCTTACCCGAAGTGCGGTCCAATATGTCGCAGAAAAGCTACGAATCCAAGGTCCGGAAGATCAAGGAATACATCCGCGCGGGGGATTGCATTCAGGTCGTGCCCTCCCAAAGGTTTGCGCTCCGCCATCAGGGAAATGATTTTCAGATCTACCGCTCGCTCAGGTCCATCAATCCTTCGCCGTACATGTTCTATTTCCGGAGCGGTCCTTACCGGCTGATCGGGTCCTCGCCTGAAATGCTTGTCAAAAAAACGGGGCGGCTTGCCGAAGTCCGGCCGATCGCCGGCACCCGGCCGCGGGGGAAGAACGAACGCTCCGACCTGAAACTCGAAAAAGATCTCCTCGCATCCCGCAAAGAAATGGCGGAACATTTGATGCTGGTCGACCTCGGCCGCAACGATCTCGGCCGCGTCTCGGATTTTAGATCGGTCAAGGTCGAACGGTTCGCTTTCGTGGAACGGTATTCGCATGTCATGCACATCGTGAGCCGGGTCCAGAGCCGCCTCAAAGCCGGAAAATCGGCGGCGGATCTTCTGCGCGCAACCTTCCCGGCGGGAACACTTTCCGGAGCCCCCAAGGTCCGCGCCATGCAGATCATTGACGAGCTCGAGCCCGAGGCTCGTGGGCCCTACGGCGGATGCCTGGGTTATTTCGGTTTTGACGGAGATATGGACATGTGCATCACGATCCGGACGATCATGCTGATCCGGAACCGGATGTTCCTTCAGGCGGGCGGCGGCATCGTCAAAGATTCGGACCCGCGGCGGGAATACGAGGAGATCATCAATAAATCCCGAGCGATGCTCAAAGCCATCGAGGAAAGGATCCTTTTCTAACACTGCAGTTCTATTAATTTTTAAGGGTTCGTAGTGTTGTACCGTTAACCCTTAAAATCAAATGGAGAACGGTACTAATGTTACTCGTCATCGATAATTACGATTCTTTCACCTACAATCTGGTGCAATACCTTGGCGAGCTCGGCGCCGACCCGCGTGTCTGGCGTAATGACGAGATCACGATCGCCAAGATCAAGCGCCTGCATCCCAAACGCATTGTGATCTCCCCGGGACCCAAAACACCCAAGGAAGCCGGCATTTCCTGTGAGGTGATCCAGACCTTCAGCGGCAAGCTTCCGATCCTGGGCGTCTGTCTGGGGCATCAGGCGATCGGGCATGTCTTTGGCGGCAAGGTCATCCGCGCGGCGAACATCATGCATGGCAAGACTTCCAAGGTCTATCACGACAAGGATCCGCTCTTTAAAGACATCCCGAACCCGTTCGTCGCCACCCGTTATCATTCGCTTCTGGTTGAAAAAAAATCCTTGCCCGGCACACTCAAGATCACAGCCTGGACCAAGGATCAGGAGATCATGGGGCTTAAACACAAGACCCATCCTACCTGGGGAGTCCAGTTCCACCCGGAATCCATCATGACCGCGTCCGGCATGCAG
>CAZGCC010000017.1:8458-9138 GCA_964524195.1 uncultured bacterium
GCAGCTTCTGAAGAATTTTTTGGATTTTTCCAAGTGAAAAAGATCCGCCGTCCCCAAGAGCCCTCGAATTTTGACAAGGTCCTGGATCGTCTCATCACCGGACAGTCTCTTTCCCTGACCGAAGCGCGCAGATCGTTCACGCTTCTTTTTTCGCAAGCCCTTTCCTTGGAAAAAGCAAAAAGCTTCCTGCTCCTGCTCAGTCTCAAAGGGGAAACCGCCGACGAACTTCTGGGCTGCGTCCAGGCTCTGCAGACGCTTGAAAAAAGAGCGGCTTCCAGGATTCCCGGAGTCATGGATACCTGCGGCACCGGAGGAGACGGCCGTCATACGATCAATATCTCGACCCTCGTCGCCCTGGTCATTGCGGGAGCCGGCGGGAAGATCGCCAAGCACGGCAATCGCGCGATCTCTTCCCGGTCCGGAAGCTCGGACCTCATGGAGGCTTTTGGCGTCAAACTCGATGCATCCCGAAAAAAGATGATCGAAGCGACCCGGCGCTCAGGACTCGGTTATTTTCACGCGCCTTATCATCATCCCGTCTTTTCAAAAATGCAGCCCTTGCGTCGGTCCTTAAAGCGGCCCACGATCCTTAATCTACTCGGCCCTCTGGTCAATCCTCTCCGGTTGGACTACCAACTCGTGGGAGTCGCCCAGAAACGCCTCCCAATTCAGGTCCGGAC
>CAZGCC010000017.1:9148-11956 GCA_964524195.1 uncultured bacterium
CTGATCCCGCTTTACGCCAAAGTTCTTGCAAGGCTTGGACGGAAAAATGCGCTTGTGTGCCACAGCCAGGACGGCATGGACGAAATTTCGACCTCGGTCCCGACCACCGCCGCATGGGTCACCCCCAATAAAGTGCGCATGGACACGATCCAGCCCCGATCGTTAGGGCTCAAGCCGGCAAGGAATAGCGAACTTTCGGCAGGCTCAATCCAGAACAGCAAACTCCGCGCGCAAAATATCCTGACCGGAAAAGAGAAGGGGCCGGCAAGGGATACGATCGTGCTGAACGCCGCTTACGGACTCTTGATATGCAAAAAAGCAACGACCGTCCGGGAGGGGATCGCGCTGGCGCAAAAATCCATCGATTCCGGAAATGCGCTTCGTGCACTCCAACAGCTTAAGGCTTTTTCTCACTGACATGATCCTGAACGATATCCTCCTCCAGAAGCGGAAAGATCTCGACGAGCTCAAACAGCGCATGCCGCAAGCCCGTCTGCAGCGGATCATCGAAAAAGCGGGACGACCTCAGCCCCGGTCTTTCCGGAACGCCCTGCTTTCTACCCGCCATCTTAATATCATCGCGGAACTCAAAAAAGCTTCGCCCTCGGAAGGCGTGCTCCGCGAAAACTTCCAGCCTCTCAGGATCGCGAGCCTCTATGAATATGCCGGCGCGTGCGCGATCTCGGTCCTTACAGAACCGCATTTTTTCAAAGGCCGTCCCAGCTATCTTAAAACGGTCCGCCAAGTGACGCGATTACCGCTCCTCCGAAAAGATTTTCTCTTTGAACCTTTCCAGCTTTATGAAACCGCGATCCTAGAAGCCGACGCGTTCCTCTTGATCGCTTCGATCTTGAGCGAAAAAGAACTGAAAGATATGATCGAACTTGGAAAAGCGCTCGGCATGGATGCCTTAGTCGAGGTCCATTCCGATTCGGAGCTTAAAAAAGCCGTGGATGCCGGCGCCACGATCATCGGGATCAACAACCGGGATCTGAAAACCCTGAAAGTCGATCCCGACCGCGCCCAGCATTTGATCCCGCATATCCCGAAGGGGACGGCCATCGTGGTCGAAAGCGGCCTCAGCTCCCACGAAGAGCTCCTGAAGTATCGAAGTCTCGGCGCGAACGCTTTCTTGATCGGTTCCACCCTGATGAGGTCCAAGGATATCGTCGCAACCCTTCACAAGCTTCTCGGAAAAAAAGAAGCGACGATCACGGAGGAGCCTTCATGACCCGCGTCAAGATCTGCGGCAATACGAATTATGACAACGCCCGTCTGGCGATCGACCTGGGGGCAGATTATCTGGGATTCATTTTTGCCCCATCCAGCAAACGATTGATCACGGTCGAGAAGACCGAAGAGATCCTCGCCCAACTCACGGACTTCAAGAATATTGTCGGGGTCTTTTGCAACCAGCCCAAAAATGAAGTCGAAGGGATCGCCGGCCGCCTGGGACTTAAATTCCTTCAATTTCACGGAGAGGAAACGGCCCTTTACTGTGATTCGTTCATGCAAAAAGGCTATGAGGTCATTAAGACCTTCCATGTGAAGGACTCCATGAGCCTGAAACGGCTCGAAGAATACAATGTCAGCGCGTTCCTTTTTGATACCTATTCTCAGTCCGAAAAAGGCGGCTCCGGCATCCCGTTCGACTGGAGCGTGATCGAAGATAAACCCTATGTCCATGACAAGCTCTTCCTGGCGGGCGGCCTCAATCCGCAGAATGTCACGAAAGCCATCGAAAAAGTCCGCCCCTTCGCGGTGGATGTCGCAAGCGGCGTCGAATCAAGTCCCGGCGTGAAAGACCCCCGGCTCCTTCATGCCTTCATCGAAAAAACCAGGAAAACGGTCCAGGGTTATGATCGAAAAGCTTGATTTCATCAAAAAACTGAAACCCCGCCTTCTTCAGATCGAAAAAGACTCTCTTTATCTCAAGCTCCTGGACGCGACCCATGAAAATCATTTGCTCGAGGAAATATTCCAGAACCTCGAGGAAGGGGTCGTGATCACGGACACCAAGGGATATCCGGTATTTATCAACCGGAAAGCAGAGGACTGGCTGGGAGACATCCGGATCACAAACAAGCAGCCGGTCTGGAACCAGATCCCGGACCCTTCCGCCGCCGCGGCGCTTCGAGAAAATCTCCTCGCCGGAAAACCCCGCGCGGCATTCGATCTCAAGATACTGGCTCCGCGGGATATGCAACTGCGTGTTTCTATCCTGACCCGGGAAGCGGGGGAACAAAAACGGGCCGTGATCCTTCTCTCGGACATCACTTCCCGCACCGAACAGGAATTCGAAGCGGCCATGCTCTCCCGGATGGAAAGTCTGGTCCGGCTTGCCGGCGGGATCGCCCACGAGATTGGGAACCCCCTGAACGCGATCACGATCCATCTGGAGCTTTTGAAAAAACGCCTCGCAGGACTTCCGGATCCCAAACGCCGGGAACTCGCGGATTCTCTGACCGACATCCAGGAAGAGACCAAACGCCTCGACCGCATTATCCGGAATTTCCTTAAAGCGACCCGCAAGCCGCCGCTCCGCTTTCGCCTGGACGATCTGAACGAAGTCATCGCCGACGCCATTTCTTTTTTGAAACCCCAGCTGGATGTCGCGAAGATCCGCCTGAAATTCTCAACGGATCAGGAACTCCCGGTCTTCCTGATGGACCGGGAACGGCTGTACTACGCTTTCATGAATCTGATCAAGAACGCCCTTGAGGCGATGCCTTCTTCGGGGGGAACGATCAAGATCGCGGTCAGCCACAAGCAACGGTGCGCGATCGTTACGGTGACGGATACCGGTTG
>CAZGCC010000017.1:11966-22644 GCA_964524195.1 uncultured bacterium
ATCGATGAAAAGAACCTGGAGGGGATCTTTGACATCTATTACACCACCAAGCAGGAGGGCTCGGGACTCGGGCTCATGATGGTCTATGACGCCATCGCGGAGCATGGCGGGAAGATCGAAGTCGCCAGCAAATTGAACAAGGGAACCACCTTCACCGTGCTGCTGCCGGTCCGCGAACCCCAGTTGCAACTCCCCAGTTATCAAGGAGGTTAGACACCATGTTTGAAAGTATTTTGCTTGTTGAGGATGAAGCGAATTCCCGGAAAGGGCTGACGCAATTCCTGCAGGGACTGGACTACGATGTCATAACCGCCGCGAACGGCAAGGAAGCCCTCGATCTCTTTAAAAAAGAAAATCCCGACCTTGTGATCTCGGACATCCGGATGCCGGAGATGGACGGGATCGCGCTTCTTGAGTCGATCAAGGCCGAAGCTCCCTCCGCCAAGGTCATTTTGCTTACCGCCTACGGCTCGGTGGAAGATGCCGTCAAAGCCATGAAGAAAGGCGCTTTCTATTATCTGACCAAGCCTGTGAACCTCGAGGAGCTTGAATTCCTTGTGCGGAAAGCCTTCAACAGCCACCAACTCGAGGAAGAGAATAAAGAACTGAAACAGGAGTTATTCAGAGAGCGCTATGACCAGGGGCAACTGATCGCGCAATCCAAAAAGATGAAAGAGTTGCTTAAAACCGTCGACAAGATCGCGGCCTCCAACGCCTCGGTCCTGATCGAAGGGGAGAGCGGCGCCGGCAAAGAACTTATTGCCCGGCGCATCCATGAACTGAGTCCCCGCAATCAACATCCTTTTATCGCCGTGCATTGCGCCGCCTTGACCGACACGCTCCTCTCCAGCGAACTTTTCGGCCATGAGAAGGGCGCCTTCACCGGCGCGACGGAACGCAAGAAAGGCCGCTTTGAACGGGCGCATCAAGGCAGTCTTTTCCTCGACGAGATCGGCGAGATCACCCCCGAGACGCAGGTCAAACTCCTGAGGGTGCTCCAGGAAGGGGAATTTGAGCGCGTCGGCGGCACCAAAACGATCAAAGTCGATGTCCGCCTCATCGCCGCGACGAACAAAACACTTCTCGACGAAGTCCAGCGCCAGAAATTCCGCGAGGACCTTTATTACCGGATCAATGTTATTTATCTGAAAGTCCCGCCCCTGAGGGAACGGAAAGATGATATCGCGCCCTTGGTCGACGCCTTTATCCGCCAGTACGCGTCCCAGAACGCCAAAAAGATACGGGGGATCTCCCAGGACGCTCTCGAAGCGCTCGTCCGGTACGACTGGCCGGGGAATATCCGGGAGCTCAAGAACATTGTGGAGCGCATGATCGTGCTAAGCTCCGGCGAAATGTTGACGCTCGAGCAGATCCCGGAAGATATCCGTCAAGGAAAAGCCGGTGCTACCAACGGTAGCGGCAACGGTTCTCTCCAGGGCATCTCAAAGATCACAGACGCTGAAAAAGAACTCATCCAGCAAGCCCTTCGCGAGACCCGCGGCAACAAATCCACCGCCGCCGAAAAACTCGGCATCTCCCGACGAACGCTTTACAGGAAACTCGAAGAATATAAACTCTCTTGATTCCCAGTGCCGTTTGGTTACAAATGACTGCGTCATAATGGCTCAAACGATTGGTTCTTGTCTTTCTTTAAAAAAATGGCCACTTGTAAACTGTTTCAATATATAGAGTTAGGATTTAATTATTAACTCTTTTTTGGCACGGTAATTGATATATAAGAAGCGGAATTGAAGTCATTAACGAAAATAACAAAGGAGAACACTCACATGGCAAAGATCTTGGGAATTGACTTAGGAACGACTAACTCTTGCATGGCGATCATTGAGGGGTCAGACCCCAAGGTAATCGAGAACAAGGAAGGCAACCGCACCACGCCTTCGATCGTCGCGTTCACGAAGAACGGCGAGTTGGTGGGACAGACCGCAAAACGCCAGGCCGTCACGAACTCCGAGAACACGATCTTCAGCGCTAAACGGTTCATCGGCAGACGGTTCGAGGAAGCGGGCCATGAAGTCCAGATGGTCCCGTTCAAGGTAAAAGCCGGCAAGCACGGCGAAGCGATCTTCAATGTCCCGCAGGAAAAACGGGATTACACGCCGCCGGAGATCTCGGCCAAGGTCCTTCAAAAACTCAAAGCCGACGCGGAAACCTATCTCGGGGAGCCCATCACGCAGGCCGTCATTACCGTGCCCGCGTATTTTAACGACTCTCAGCGCCAAGCCACCAAGGACGCCGGACAGATCGCAGGGCTTGAGGTCCTTCGCATCATCAACGAACCGACCGCGGCCGCGCTCGCGTACGGCATGGACAAAAAGAAGGACGAAACCATCGCGGTCTACGACCTCGGCGGCGGAACCTTTGATATTTCCATCCTCGATATCGGCGAAGGTGTCTTCGAAGTGAAAGCCACGAACGGCGACACCCATTTGGGCGGCGATGATTTTGACCAGAAGATCATCGATTGGCTCATCGCGGAATTCAAGAAAACCGACGGGATCGATCTCTCCAAGGACAAGATGGCGATCCAACGGCTCAAGGAAGCCGCAGAAAAAGCCAAATGCGAGTTGTCCACAGCGCAAAGCACGGACATCAACCTGCCGTTCATCACGGCGGATGCCTCCGGCCCCAAGCATCTGCTCATCACCCTGACGCGCGCGAAACTCGAACAGCTGGTCGTCGACTTGATCGCTCGCACGATCGGCCCCTGCAACCAGGCAATGAAAGATGCCGGCGTGAAACCGGAGGACATTGATGAAGTGATCATGGTCGGCGGAATGACCCGTATGCCGTCCGTCGTCCAGAAGGCGAAGGATCTTTTCAAGAAGGTGCCTCATCAGGGGGTCAATCCGGATGAAGTCGTAGCCATTGGGGCGGCAATCCAGGGCGGCGTCCTGAAGGGGGATGTGAAAGACATCCTGCTTCTCGATGTCACCCCGCTTTCCCTTGGCATCGAAACCCTGGGCGGCGTCATGACCAAATTGATCGAACGGAACACCACGATCCCGACCCGGAAATCTGAGATCTTCTCGACCGCGGCAGACAATCAGACCGCCGTGACCGTGAAGGTCCTTCAGGGGGAACGGGAAATGGCCGCGAACAATCGCGTGCTCGGGCTCTTCAACCTGGAAGGGATCCCGCCGGCACCAAGAGGGGTGCCGCAAGTCGAGGTCACCTTTGATATCGACGCGAACGGCATCGTGCATGTGTCGGCCAAAGACCTCGGAACAGGCAAGGAGCAGAAGATCCGGATCGAGTCTTCTTCCGGACTCTCCAAGGAAGAAGTTGAAAAGCTTGTCAAGGATGAGAAAAAGAAAGTCGAAGAGGCCCTGACGGAAGCGAAGGCTTCTCTGACCAGCGAATCCAAAGAAGAACTGGAAAAAGCGGGACAAAAACTCGCGACCGCGTCTCATACGATCGCGCAAAAGATGTATGAAGAAGCCGCCAAAAAGTCCGGCGCCAAGGGCCCAGCAGCCCCGGATGCGGAAGCAAAAAAAGACGATGGCGTGGTCGATGCTGATTACGAGGTCGTCGACGAAGAAGAAAAGAAAAAGAAGAAAGAGTAAAATACAGAACGAGGGGAGCGTCCACGATACAACGCGGGCGCTCCCTGTTCTATTTTTCGATCTCACAAAGAGGGCCTCATGCGCAAGCTCATCCTCGGATTACTGTTAGGGGGGCTCTTTGTGCCGTTAAGTTTCGCAGCGCCACGGCTTGAGATCGATCCGCCCGCCAAAAAGATCCCGTCCAACCAGACCGCCGTTCTGACCATCCGGCTTGAATGGCCGCAAAACGAGGGGCCTTATGAGATCAATCCCCGCCAGCCCAAGCTCGAGAATTTGACGCTTGAAAAACAGAATCAAACTCAGGAAACCAGCGCCATCGTTTCACATACTCTTTTCTATGAGTTCCGCCCGGTCAAAAAGGGCGTGGCCGTGATCTATCCTTTCGAGATCAGTTACAAGAGATCCGATGCTGAAGCCTGGACTCCGCTTATGGTCCCGGAACAGAATATCTCGATCGTCCCGGAGTCGCCGCTCCGCTCGATCTTCACCTGGCTTTTTGTCCTGTTGGGGGTTTCCGCCGTGGTTTTCGCTGGTTTCAAGATAGGATCCGCTTGGTCGGCTCGCAAAGCCACAAGGAACATGCCGCCTCCGGATCCCAAACAAAGGATCTATGCGAAAGCGGAAGAAGCGATCGCGACGATCGTCTCGTCCGATCCCAAAGAAAAGATCACTCTCTGGTCGAATCTTCTGAGAACCGTCGTCGGAACTTATTACGACATCCCTTATGAGAAGGAAAGCCTCGCGGGGGTCCTGTCGCGCCTCCGGTCAAAAGGTCTCCAAGCGGGGGAGTGGAACGAGGTTTCCCGTATTGTGGAACGGCTCTCCGAGCTTCAATTTTCAAGACAGGACATTCCCTCTCACGATCTTGAAGAGACGCAAAAGACCCTCTTGCAATATATAAGAGGCAAGATTATCATTGGGAATTCGAATTCGTAATCATTTCACCCCGTTGAAGATTTTAAAAAGAGGAGAACTCTATGGACAGCTCGATCCAGGAAGTCAACGCCAAGATCCGTGAAGCAAGCGCTTCGATCAAAGACCTCATCCGCGAGATCGGAAAGGTCATTGTCGGCCAGCAATACCTCGTCGACAGGCTCCTGATGGCCCTTTTGGCCGACGGGCATATCCTGATCGAAGGCGTTCCGGGCCTGGCCAAAACCCTTTCCGTCCGGACCCTTTCCCAGGCGATCGATGCCCAATTCCAGAGGATCCAGTTCACCCCGGATCTCCTCCCGGCCGATGTGGTCGGAACCTTGGTCTATAACCCCAAGGATGGCCATTTTTCGACCAAAAAGGGCCCTATTTTCACCAATATCATCCTGGCTGACGAGATCAACCGGGCCCCTTCCAAGGTCCAAAGCGCCCTGTTGGAGGCCATGCAGGAACGCCAGGTCACGATCGGTAATGAGACCTTTCCGCTGCCGGTCCCGTTCCTCGTCCTTGCAACCCAGAATCCGATCGAACAAGAGGGGACCTACCCGCTTCCGGAAGCCCAGGTCGACCGGTTCATGCTGAAATTAGTCGTCAACTATCCCAGCAAGAAGGAAGAAAAAGAGATCCTGGAGCGAATGGCGATCGGCAAAGCGATCAAGGTCTCGCCGATCATGAGCATTGACCGGATCATGGCGCTGCGGAAACTGATGCATGAGATCTATATCGATGAAAAGGTGAAGGACTATATCCTCGACCTCGTCTTTGCGACGCGGGATCCTCAGGATTATAAACTTCCGGACCTGAAGCCCCTGATCTCCTACGGCGCTTCACCGCGCGCAAGCATCATGTTGACCCTGGCGTCCAAGGCCCACGCTTTTCTTCAGGGCCGCGGGTATGTCACTCCGGATGATGTCAAGCAGATCGGCTCCGATGTTCTGCGGCATCGCGTTTTGGTGACCTACGAAGCGGAAGCCGAAGACATCACCTCGGATGACATCGTCAAAAAGATCTTTGATCAGGTCGAAGTTCCGTAATCCGCATCGGGACAAGGCCCTTCTCGCGACAGAAGGGCCCTCCTATGAACCGTTGAAGGTGATTTGAACCCATGATCCCCGCAGCGCTCCTTAAAAAAGTCCGGAAGATCGAGATCCGCACGACCCGCCTCGTGAATGACCTCTTCGGCGGGGAGTATGAATCCGTCTTCAAAGGGCAGGGGATCGAATTCGCGGATGTCCGCGAGTATGTCCCGGGCGATGATATCCGCACGATCGACTGGAATGTGACGGCCCGTTCGCTTCACCCTTTCGTCAAAAAATTCGTCGAGACCCGCGAACTGACGGTGCTTTTCGCCGTCGACATGTCGGGCTCGCAATATTTCGGATCCACCGACAAACTCAAATCCGAGATCGCGGCCGAGATCACGGCCATCCTCGCGTTCTCCGCCGTCAAGAACAACGACAAGACCGGGCTCCTCATCGCCACCGAAGGCGTCGAAAAATTCATTCCGGTCAAAAAAGGACGGAACCATGCTCTGCGCGTCATTCGCGAGATTCTCGGGTTTCAGCCCAAGAAGAAAAAGACCCAGCTTTCGGGAGCACTGGAATACCTCTACCGGATCCAGACGCGGTCTTCTGTGATCTTCCTGATCTCGGACTTCATGGATGAAGGCTACGAGAAGGCCCTGAAGATCCTCAGCCGCAAACACGATGTCATCGCCATTCATCTCCGCGATGTTCTTGAGCATCAGTTCCCAAGAGTCGGGCTTGTTGAAATGGCGGACCGGGAAAGCGGCAAAACGATGCTGGTCGACACCACCTCGGTCCAATTCCAGAGACGCTTCCGCCAGACCGCGGACGCAAGACAAGCCGCGCTGGAAAAACTCTTCAAGCGGCTTCAGATCGACTGCATTGAGATCCCGGCCAACACCTCCTACATTGAACCGCTCTTCAAATTCTTCAAAGGCCGCGAGAAGAAATGAAAAAGATCCTTGGCCTCGTCTTTTTCGCCCTCGTTCTCTTCAGCGCCACCGGTCTTTCCGCGGAGACAGACGAGATCCGCGTGAAGGCCGAGATCGACAACGCTTTTCTCACGATCGGCGATCCCGTTTCGTACACGGTCACCGTCGAACACGCGCCCGACATCCAGATCCTTTCATCCATCCCGGCCCCCGATTCGGACATCCTGCAGATCAAGAAGATCGAGGACATCAACAAGAAAGGGAAAGGAACTATTATTTCGGGGAAAAAATTCGTCCTCACCACTTACCGGCTGGGGGAATTCATTCTCGAGCCGGTCAAGATCGAATACCGCAAGGAAGGCGGACCGGTCAAAAGCCTTCTCACCAACAAACTCTACCTGACCGTCCGGAGCGTTGCGGAAGGGGAACCCCAAGAGGACATCCGCGATGTAAAGACGGTCGTCCCGTTCAAGTTCCGCATGGGAAAGACCCTCTGGGGGATCCTGATCCTTATTCTCCTCGTCTGCGCCTATTTTCTCTTTCGTTTCCTCCGCGGAAAAAAGATCGCCCTGGCCCCCGCGCCGCCTCCGCTGACACCCGAAGAAGAAGCTCTTTTACATTTGGGCGAGCTTTATGAATCCGACCTCCTGAAGCGCGGGCTCATCAAGATATACTACTTGCGGCTTTCCGAGATCCTGAGGATCTACTTCGAAAAGCGCTACAAGATCCTCGCCGTGGAATCGACCACCTTCGAGATCCTGCGGGCCCTGAAGCCCCAGCATTTACAAACCGGGCTTTATCAAAAGATCCAATCCGTTCTTGAGGCGGCGGATCTGGCGAAGTTCGCCAAATGGGTCCCGACCGCTCCCGAGGTCCTCCAACTCAACAAAAAATCCGAAGAGATCATCAAGGAATCCGTTCACGCGTTGGAACAGGCCATCACGGAGACGCCCCATGGTCTTTAGGGATCCCGCGTTCTTCCTCCTTCTGTTCCTTTTACCCTTTGTTTTCATGGGGTCGTGGCGCCGCCAAAAGCTGGTGTTCGCCTTTTCGTCTTTTGACCTCCTCAAAGACCGGCCGGCCACGCTCCGGATGTTTTTTTTCAAATTCATGCCGATCCTGCGCACCTTGTCGTTCGTACTCCTCATCACGGCGCTGGCCCGACCTTCCAGCGTCACTAGCGATAAGGAATATCAGACCCACGGCGTCGACATCGTGATCGCGCTCGATATCTCGGGTTCCATGCTCGCGGAAGACTTCCAGCCGGAGAACCGCATCTTCGTCGCCAAGCAGGAAGCCATCAAATTCATCAAGGACCGCGAAAATGACCGCATCGGCCTTGTGGTCTTCGCCAAAAAAGCCTTCACCCAGTGTCCTTTGACGCTCGATTACCGGATCCTGGTGGAACTTCTCTCCGAGATCCGGGTCGGCATGATCGCCGACGGCACGGCCATCGGTATGGGCATCGCCACTGCGGTGAACCGCCTCAGGGATAGCGACGCCAAAAGCAAAGTGATCATCCTAATCACGGACGGGGAGAATAATGCCGGCAATATTGACCCGATCACCGCGGCAGAACTCGCCAAAAGTTTCGGGATCAAGATCTACACGATCGCCGTCGGCCGCGGCGGCATGGTCCCGTTCCCGGTCGATGACCCGCTTTTCGGAAAACGGTATGTCCAGGCGAATGTGGAGATCGATGAAACGATCTTGAAGCGCATCGCGGATATCACGGGCGGCCTGTTCTTCCGAGCCCGCGACCCTGTCGCTCTTGCCGAGATCTACGACCGGATCAACAAGCTTGAAAAAAGCGAGGTCAAGGTCAAGGAATACCGGAGTTTTAACGAACTCTTCCCGATCTTTTTGATCCCGGCTCTTTTCCTCCTGCTCCTGGATATTGCGTTGCGCAAAACCATTCTGATGAAGGTGCCCTGATGGATATCTTTATTTTCCAAATGGTCCATCAGGACAACCGCGACTTCCCGATTCTCTTTTTAACTGAAAGCCGGGTGCCCTGATGAATTATTTTTATTTTTTAAGACGGTTCATCAGGACAACACCGGCTTCTCGATCCTTTCTTTTTTCAATTGAAAGCCGGGTGCCCTGATGCAATTCTTCAGACCCGAATATTTTCTTTATCTCTGGCTGGTCCCGGCGGTTTTCATTCTTTTTATTTTTTCCAGGAAACTTTGGAAGAAGCGTCTGGGCCGCATGGTCCAGGACGAAGGTCTTCTCACAAAGCTGATCGACGGCTACCGTCAAGGCGAGTGGATGCTTCGCGCGGTCCTGGTGACGCTGGCGGTGCTTTGCATCGTCTTCGCGCTTGCGCGGCCCCAGTGGGGAGATGAAAAACGGAGCGCGCAACGCAAGGGCGTGGACATCATCTTTCTGGTCGATACTTCGCTTAGCATGCTGGCCGAAGACATCAAACCCAGCCGCCTCGGCAAGGCCAAGTTCGAGGTCGAATCGTTCATCCGCAATCTCCGGGGAGACCGCGTCGGCATGGTCACTTTTGCGGGATCCGGGTTTCTTCAGACCCCCTTGACCCTGGACCACGCCGCATTCCTTCTTTTCCTGGATGCCGTCCAGGTCGGATTCCTTCCGGATCCGGGGACTTCGCTTGTCCAGGCCGTCCAATTGGCGATCAAGTCATTCCCTCAAAAAGAGCTCAAATACAAGGCCCTAATCCTCTTCACGGACGGGGAAGACCATGGGGGAGGCATTGAAAAAGCTATTGAGGAGGCCCGGCAAGCCAGTGTCCGTATCTACGCCATAGGCCTCGGCACCCCGGAAGGGGAGCCCATCCCCCTCAAGAACGAAAAAGGGGAGCGCCAAGGCTTCAAAAAGGACCGTAGCGGCCAGATGGTGCTCACCAAGCTTAACCAGCCTCTTCTGGAACGCCTGGCCAAGGAAACGGGGGGGATCTACCTTCCCGCGACCCCCGGCGAAAAAGAGGTTGAGGTCATCCTCAAACATCTCCGCGGATGGGGCGAACAAAAATTCGAAGAGAAAATGATCGTGGAACGAGAAGACCAATACCAGATATTTCTCATCTTTGCGCTGATCCTTCTCGTCGCGGAAATGCTTGTCCGGAGAAAAGATAAACCCCATGCTTCGCTCCTAGCCTGTCTTGCGGCTTTTTTCCTTTTCACCGGATTCTTTGAAAATTCCCAGGACACGGTCAAAAAAGGGAACGACCATTTCCAGAACAAGCAGTATCAATCCGCGCTGGAAGACTACCGCAAGGTCCAGATCAAAAATCCCGAAACCCCGGAAGTGCTTTATAACCTTGGAACCGCGCTTTACAAGGTTGATTCGTTCCAGGAATCGGCTAAAGATCTTGATCTCGCAGCCGCTAAAGCCGCCGACCCGCAAATGAAAGCCAAGGCCCTCTATAACTACGGCAACGCTCAATACCGTCTGGGGAATTTTGAAAGCGCGATCGAATCCTACAAAAAAGCTCTTGAGATCGATTCCGCGGATAAAGACTCCAAGTACAATCTCGAATTCCTCCAAAAGCAAAAGAATAATTTTGAGAAAAAGAACCAGGACAAGAAAAAAGATGACCCAAAGAAGGACGACAAACAGCAACAACAGGAACAGCAGCAAAAGAATCAGGATCAACAAAAGCAAGGACAAGGGCAGCAAGATCAGGAAAATCAGGGCCAAGGCCAGCAGGACAAACAGGATCAAAAGCCTCAGAATGACCCGCAACAAAACCAGGAGCAGAAGGATCAGCAGCAAAAGCCCCAGCAGGACCAGGATCAACAAAAAGATCAGCAAGGGGAGAAAGACAAGGAACAACAGCGAAAAGAACAGGAACAAAAAGAGAAAGAAGAACAGCAACAACGCGAGCAAGAACAGAAAGACCAGGAAAAAAAGGATCAGGAGCAACCTCAGGAGAATGAGCAGAAAAGCGACCAGGAAAAACGGCAGGGCCAGGCAAAGCAACCTCTCCAGGGCCAAATGAGCATGGATAACGCCCTGAATCTCCTGGATGCCCTTAAGGAGTCTGAAAAAGAGCTCCAGGACCTTCGCCGCCCGCCGGTCAACAAAAACCCTCCGCCGGTTGAAAAAGACTGGTGATGCCTATGAGAAGCTTTTTATGTGGTATACTATTATACTGATATATTAACAACGCGTTTTAGAAGTAGTGTTTAGAAATGATTAAGAGCAATGAATACTTGGAGGTTTAGTATGATTG